>DATJJB010000089.1:0-7363 GCA_035492655.1 Kutzneria sp.
AGGTGGACCGGGACAGCGCCGACCTGCTGGCCGACTGGCCGCGCACGGTCGAGCAGTACTCCGGCGACGAGCTGGTGTTCCAGGTGCGGGACAAGGAGATCCGCACCGAGCTGACCCGGGAGACGCTGTCCGGCAACAAGGTGCGCCGGGTCAGCCTGCCGAGGTTCGACGACGAGGGCACCCTGCTGCGCTGGCTGCGCAACGAGAACCTGCCCGGCCGCTTCCCGTACACCGCGGGCGTTTTCCCGTTCAAGCGGGACGGTGAGGACCCGGCCCGGATGTTCGCCGGCGAGGGCGACGCGTTCCGTACCAACAAGCGGTTCAAGCTGCTGTCCGAGGGCTCGGCGGCGACCCGGCTGTCCACCGCCTTCGACTCCGTCACGCTCTACGGCCGCGACCCCGACACCCCGCCGGACGTCTACGGTAAGATCGGCACCTCCGGCGTCTCCATCGCGTCGCTGGAGGACATGAAGGCGCTCTACGACGGCTTCGACCTCACCTCGCCGACCACCTCGGTGTCGATGACGATCAACGGGCCGGCGCCGACGATCCTGGCGTACTACCTCAACACCGCGATCGACCAGCGGGTCGAGGCGTTCCGGGCCGAGCACGACCGCGAGCCCGACGCCGAGGAGACCGCCGAGCTGCGGGCCTGGGCGCTGGCCAACGTGCGCGGCACGGTGCAGGCCGACATCCTCAAGGAGGACCAGGGGCAGAACACCTGCATCTTCTCCACCGAGTTCAGCCTGCGCATGATGGCCGACATCCAGGAATGGTTCATCGCCAACAAGGTGCGCAACTTCTACTCGGTGTCGATCTCCGGCTACCACATCGCCGAGGCCGGGGCCAACCCGATCAGCCAGCTGGCCTTCACGCTGGCCAACGGGTTCACCTACGTCGAGTCGTACCTGGCCCGTGGTATGAGCATCGACGACTTCGCGGCCAACCTGTCGTTCTTCTTCTCCAACGGGATGGACGCCGAGTACAGCGTGATCGGCCGGGTGGCCCGGCGGATCTGGGCGGTGGCCATGCGGGACCGCTACGGGGCCAACGAGCGGTCGCAGAAGTTCAAGTACCACGTGCAGACCTCGGGGCGGTCGCTGCACGCGCAGGAGATGAACTTCAACGACATCCGCACCACCCTGCAGGCCCTGTGCGCGCTGTACGACAACTGCAACAGCTTGCACACCAACGCCTACGACGAGGCCGTCACCACCCCGACCGAGAGCTCGGTGCGCCGCGCGATGGCCATCCAGCTGATCATCAACAAGGAGTGGGGCCTGTCGATGAACGAGAACCCGTTGCAGGGTTCGTTCGTCATCGACGAGCTGACCGACCTGGTCGAGGAGGCCGTGCTGGCCGAGTTCGACCGTATCTCCGAGCGGGGCGGCGTGCTCGGCGCGATGGAGACCGGCTACCAGCGCGGTCGGATCCAGGACGAGTCCATGCTGTACGAGCAGCGCAAGCACAACGGCACCCTGCCGCTGATCGGCGTGAACACCTTCCTCGCGCCGCAGGCCGACGAGGGTCCCGTCGAGATCGAGCTCGCCCGCGCCACCGAGCAGGAGAAGGAGTCCCAGGTCGACCGCACTTTGGACTTCCAACACCGCCACCGCTCCGACGCCGCCGACGCCCTTGCCCGCCTGCGCACCGCCGCCACCACCGGCGAGAACGTCTTCGCCGTGCTGATGGACGCCGCCCGGGTGTGCACCCTCGGCCAGATCACCGAGGCCTTCTTCGAGGTCGGTGGCCAGTACCGACGCAACATCTGACCCGTTCTGCTGTGAGCAGCGGACCCGCCCCGGCGGGTCCGCCTGCTTGTACCGTCGAGACCGTGATCTTCACGGGGGACTTTCGTCGGCTGTTCGTCGGGAATTCGGTGTCCCTGCTGGGATCCAGCGTGACGACGGTGGCTCTGCCCTTGGTCGCCGTTGTGGGCCTGCACGCCACGCCGTTCGAGATGGGTGTCCTTGGCGCGGCCGGCTTTCTGCCGCACCTCGTGCTCGGGCTGCCGGCCGGCGTGTGGGTGGATCGCCTGCCGTACAAGCGGATTCTCGTGCTGGCCGATCTCGGCCAGTTGGTTGTGATCGGCTCGGTCCCGCTGGCCGCCGTGTTCGGTGTGCTGAGTTCGACCCAGCTGTACGTGGTGGTGGTCCTGGCCGGCGTGTGCGCCCTGTTCGACGCCGTGGCCGGACAGTCGTTCACGCCCATGCTGGTGCCGCGTGGGGAGTTGCTGCCGGCCAACAGCGCCCTGATGCTGACCAGCTCGACCGTCAACGTGATCGGATCGGCCCTCGCCAGTGGCCTCGTCGCGCTCCTCGCCGCGCCGCTGGCGATGGCCGTCGACGCCGCGTCGTTCCTGGTCGCGGCCCTGTGCAAGCTCCGGATCACCGTTCCCGGCGTGCCCGTCGCCGTGCGGGGCAAGGCCGATCTCTTCGGCGGGCTGCGCGTCGCCTTCACGCATCCCGTGCTGCGGCCCGTCACCATCGCCGCCACCCTCGGCGCGCTCGGCGGCCAGATGCAGAACGCCGTCCTGGTGTTGTACTTGGTCCGTGTGCTGGGCTTTTCGCCTTGGCTGGTCGGCCTCGCCGTCACCATCGCTGGCGTGGCCGCGATGCTCGGTGCCCTCATCACGCCCGCGGCGACCCGCCGCCTCGGCCCGGGCCGGACCTTCGTCCTCGGCATGCTTCTGTCGTCGTTCGCCGGACTTGTTCTTTTCGCCGGACCGGCCCTGCTCTCCCAGGTCCTTCGCGGCGTCGGGCCGTCGCTGTACGGCGTCAACCAGCAGACCTTCCGACAGACGTCGGTCGCCCCCGACCAGCTGTCCCGGGTCAACGCCGGCTGGCGGTTCCTGGTCTACGGCACCCAACCCGTCGGCGCGGTCGTCGGGGGCCTGCTCGGCACCCTGGACCTGCGTACTACCCTCGTCGTCAGTGCCGCGCTGATGCTCGCCGGCACCGCGCTGGCGCTGCCGGTCACGCGCTCGTCCTGACGTTGTGCCGGACCCTGGAACACGCCCTTGCTCGACCGACGGGCACCGGACACTCTGCATTGCTCGCGTCCGACCGAAGTGGGGCAGAGGAATGGCCGGAGAATCGCGTGGAGTCGTCCTGCTCGAACGATGGGGCCGGTTCGCCGAGCGGGACGACGTGCCCGAGCTGGCGGGGATCTACGTCGAGGACGTGGTGTACCGGGACGTGCCGATGCACCGCGAGCGGCACGGGACTTTCCGTGGCCGCGAGCACGACACCGGCCGGGAGTACGAGGTGTCCGGCGTGAGCGTTGCTCGGCTGAGGGGCGGCAAGATCGTCGAGCAGTGGGACGCCTACGACGACGCCTCGTTCGTCCGGCAGATCGGGCGGCTCGACGAGTTCGTGGCCATGGTCCGCGACCCGGCATGGTGATGACCGCCCTGCAGCCGGATCACGAGGCCGCGGCCGGCATCCTGCCCCTGGCCGCGGCGCTGACCACGCCGGCGATCTTTCGGATCATCGGCGGCCTGCACCCACGCCTGCGGGCCGTCGCCGGCTACCACTGCGGGCTCGCCGACCGTCACGGCGTCCCGATGGCCGCGCGGCGGGGCAAGATGCTGCGCCCGGCCTTGGTTCTCCTGGCCGCGCGGACCGTCGGCTCCGCCCCCGAACGGGCCGTCGCCGGTGCCGCGGCGGTGCAGCTCGTGCACGAGTTCTCCTTGCTGCACGACGACATCATGGACAGCGATCCCGAGCGCCGTGGTCGATTGGCCGCTTGGCGGGTGTTCGGCACGTCGACTGCCCTGCTCGCCGGCAACGCCCTGCTGGCCTCGGCCGTCACCGTCCTCGACGGCCTGCCTGCGGCCCAGTCGGAGCTGACCGTCGCGATGTCCCGGCTGTGTTGGGGTCAGGCCGAGGACCTGCACACCGGCCCCGAACCGTCGGTCACCCACTGGGAACACCTGGCCGCCGCCAAATCCGGCGCGCTGCTGGCCGCCTCCTGCCGTATCGGCGGTATCCTGGCCGACGCCGATCGCTCTGCCATCGCCGAACTCGGCCGCGCCGGCGCCCATCTGGGCTTGGCCTTCCAGGCCATCGACGACTGGCTCGGCATCTGGGGCGACCCCGCCGCCACCGGCAAGCCCGTCGGCACCGACATCGCCGCCCGCCGCCTGTGCCTGCCCGTCGTGTTCGGCCTGGCCGACCCCGGCCCCGCCGCCGAGCTGCTCACCGAGCTCCTGCTGGTCGAGTCCGTCCCCACCCTCAGCGACTTCGCCGCCGTGGTCGCCGCCCTCGACCTCTCCCACGCCGGCGAGTCCACCCTCGCCTACGCCCGCCGCCACGCCGCCTCGGCCCTCGACTGCCTCTCGACCCTCCCCATGCCGTCGGCCGTGCTCGCCGAATGGGCCGAGCTGATCAGGTTCCTGACCGCCCGCACGGCGTAGCTGTCACATATCGGCGCTGTGCCTTGTCTTCACTGCATACCGAGACCTACGGAGGTTGGTGCAGTGCACGACATGGGCGCAGTGGACGGGGTCGGGCCGAAGATGCTGGCGGACGTGACGCCGCCGTTCATTCCCGAGGGAGCCTCGGGTATGACGGTGCTGGTGGAGTGGCCGCCGGGGCACCCGGGGACGCCGCCGCACCGGCACTCGGGGCCGTGCTTCGGTTACGTGCTGGCGGGGGCGATCAGGTTCGAGCTGGAGGGCGAGCCGGAGGTGGTGATCAAGGCCGGTGAGACGCTGTACGAGCCGGGCGGCGACAAGATCCACTACCAGAACGGCAACGCGTCGGATGACGAGCCGGCCAAGTTCGTCGTCACGATGTTGTGCGCGCCGGGGGCGCCGATGCTGACCATGGTCGGCGAGGAGGAATTGGCTCAGCGGGCGCATTTGCGCGCGCCGAGGCCCTAGCTCAGGTGCCGTACGAACCAGTCGCGGGCGGCGGCTGACGCGATGTCGAAGCCGGGACCGGTGTAGGCGGCGAAGTGTCCACCTGGGACGAACACCACCTGCTTCGGCTCGGCCGCGGTGGCGAACGCCGATGCCGCCAGGTTGCCGCCGGTCAGGCCGTCGTGACTGGCGACGATCATCAGCAGCGGCGTCGGCGTGATCAACGGCAGGTACAGTCCGGGCTCGTAGCCGCGCATCAGCTCCACGCTGCGCAGGGTGACCTCGTTGTGCCACTCGGGGGCCATGTCGGCCTGCGCCCGGGTGAAGAACTCGTGCGCGTCCGGGGTGGGGATCCCGGTCAGGACACCGGGATCGGTGCCGATGACCGGGATCATCATCGGCGGTTTGCCGTCGGCGCGGGCTCGGCGGTCGGCGGTCAGCAGCCGGGGATCGACGACCAGGTTGTCCACCCGGGCCAGGTTGGCGTACGTGTCGCGGCCGCTGACGAACGGCGCCTGCCCGCAGACGGCCTTCACCCGCTGGTCGATCGCCGCGACGACGAAGGCGTGACCGCCGGAGAAGCTGCTGCCCCACACACCGATCCGCTCGGCGTCCACTTCGGACCTGTTCTGCGCGTAGCTGATCGCGTGCTGGTAGTCCCGGACCTGCTCCCACGGATCGATCTCGTAGCGCGATTTTCCCGGTGCCGCGTCGGAGTCCCCGAAGCCCCGGTTGTCCCACAGCAGCACGGCCAAGCCGGCCGCCGCGAACACCTCGGCGAACCGGTCGAGGTAGATCCGCCGGGTCGCCGACCACCCGTGCGCCATCACCACACACGGCGCGGGGCTGTCCACCCCTTCTGCCTCGTAGAACCAGCCCCGCAGCGTGACGCCCTCGGCGTCGAACTCGATGTCGTGTCGCATGGTCTCCACGATGGCCGCGTCAACCCGTTGCCGTCCAAGACCTTTTGTCACCGCTGTGATACCCGAGGGCCTCACGAACGGTCGGTCTCCTCCTCGACGGCCTCGACCGCGCCGAGCAGGGTGCGCAGCCCGACCTGGTAGCGCTGTGCGTCCCCGTACAGGTCCGCGGCGGCGGTCGTGGGATCGATCTCGGCCTGGACGTCGAGCTCGAGCTCGTGCAGTTCGTCGCCGGTCATCGTTCCTCCAAGCTGGACACGGTTGCCGCCAGCTAGGACCGGACAGCCCCACGATCTGTGACACCGCCGGCCTGTGGGGCAGGCCGGCGGTGTCGGCCGTCACGGCTTGGTCAGTTCCTCGTTCATGAGTAGAAACGTGCCCAGACCGTGCTGATCGTTCGCGGTGCGCGGCCGGCTGTAGTAGCCGGACAGCGAGCCGGTGACCGCCGTGCCGGGGCAGATGTCGGCGATGGTGGTGCGGCCGTCCGAGCCCAGCGTCACCTTCTGTAACACGCCCTGGTACCCCTTCTGCGCCGCCGACGACAGGGTCGACGGCACATAGCCGGCGCGCACCGCGCGGGAGATCGCGTAGGTGTACATGCAGGAGGCCGAGGTCTCCGTCCAGTTCTGCGGGTCGGTGCCCTTGTCCACCACCTGGAACCACCGTCCGGTGGCCGGATCCTGGTACTTCACGAAGGCGTTCACCAGCTGCTGCACGTTCTTGACCAGCTGCGCCCGCCGCGAGTCACCGGCCGGCAGCGCGTCGAGCACGTCGAAGTGGGCCAGCGCCACCCAACCGACCGCCCGTGCCCAGAAATACGGCGAGGTGTGCGTCGTCTTGTTGGCCCAGGACGCCTTGCCGTCGGCCGAGTAGGCATGGAACAGCAGGCCGGTGGACGAGCTGAGATGGCCGAAGTACGTGGTGAGGTTGTGCGTCGCCTCCTGGAAGCAGTACGTCCCGTCGTTGTACTGCTTGCCGTAGTTGGCCAGGAACGGCTGCGCCATGTACAGGCCGTCGCACCACAGCTGCTGCGTGAACGACGTCGAGTGCCACATCGCCCCGTCGCTCGTGCGCGGATAGCCCGGGAACCGGTTGCGGATCTGCTGCGCCGCCGCGCGGTAGCGGGCGTCGCCGGTCTCCCGGTGCAGGATCAGCAGCAGGTTACCGGCCTGCATCGAATCCAGGCTGTTGAAGGCGTCGTTGATATGGCCCTTGCTGTCGACGGAGTAGTCCACCCACCGCTTGATGTACGCCAAGTACGACGGCGTGCGTAGGCGCTGGTAGACGAGGTAGGTGCCGTACAGGAACAGCCCCTGCGTGTAGCCCCAGCCGCCGAGCGACTTGGGGTCGGGGTTGCGGGCGATGGTCGAGTCCACCACCGCCTTCGACCAGTCCGTCGCGGCCGGCGCCGCCTGCGCGGCGCCCGCCGTGGCGGCCACCAGCGCGCCACCCGTCACCGCCGCCAGGCGGCCGAACGTCCGCCGAGATATCGAGCTGGACATGCTTCACCTCCAAGCCGGGCCCCGGCGGCGAGCCCGACCCTGCTTGTGGGAGCGCTTTCTCCGCAGGAGTACACGGA
>DATJJB010000090.1:0-9196 GCA_035492655.1 Kutzneria sp.
CGAGATCTCCCGTTCGCAGCTGTGGCAGTGGGTGCACAACGGCACCGTGCTGTCCGACGGTCAGGTCGTCACCGCCGACCTGGTCCGCCAGGTGCTGGCCGAGGTCAAGGAAACGCTCGCCGGCGACCACCTCGACGAGGCCGCCGAGCTGTTCGAGCAGGTCGCACTGGACGACGATTTCGTGGACTTCCTGACCCTGCCGGCCTACGCCAAGATCGACTGATGGACCTCGACAAGCTGGTGTCCGAACTGGACAGTCAACTGTCCGATGTGGATGCTGAGCGGGACGAGCTGTTCCCGGGCTCGACCGGCGTCCGCCAGCCCGTGCACACCGTGTACGTGCCGGCGGACCAGGTCGGGCCCGGCCTGGCCCGCACGTGGGGCGGCCGGGCGCTGGCCGCGCTGGACACCTTCGCGCCCAACGCCGGCGCGCTGACCGATGTCACCGGCTTCGACGCCGTCGGCGTCTACGATCGCCTGCGGGACAAGCTTTCCCGTGAGCCGATCGAGGACCTGCGCATCGATTTCGAGGACGGCTACGGCTTTCCCGACGACGCCACCGAGGACCGGCACGTGCTCGCCGCGGCTGAAGTCCTGAAGGCCGCCGAAACCCCGTTCTGCGGCGTCCGGATCAAGGGCTTCGAGCCCGCCGGCCGTCGTCGCGGCGTGCGCACCCTCGCGCTGCTGGTCGACGCCCTGAATCCGTTGCCGCCCAACTTCGTCGTCACGCTGCCCAAAGTCACGTCGGTCGAGCAGGTCGAGTCCATGGTGTGGCTGTGCACGCAGCTCGAACGGTTCGACCGAGAGCTCCGCTTCGAGCTCCAGATCGAGACCACGCAGGCCGTGCTCGGTCCCGACGGCGCCGCCACCGTCGCGCGCATGATCCACGCGTCCGAGGGCCGGTGCACGTCGTTGCACTACGGCACCTACGACTACAGCGCCGCTTGCGGCGTCACGGCCGCGCACCAGTCGATGGCCCATCCCGTCGCCGATCACGCCAAGAACATCATGCTGCTGGCCGCCGCCGGCACCGGCGTCACCGTCTCCGACGGCTCCACCAACATCCTGCCCGTCGGCGACTCCGACGCCGTCCATGCCGGCTGGCGGCTACACACCCGGCTCGTCACGCGGTCGTTGGAACACGCCCTCTATCAGGGCTGGGACCTGCACCCGCATCAGCTCCCCACCCGCTACCTGGCAACCTTTTCCTTCTATCGCAATGCTTTCCCGCAAGCCGCTGCCCGGCTCAACGCCTATCTGGCCAAGACCTCCAGCACGTTCCTGGACGAGCCCGCCACCGCCCAGGCCATGAGTGCCGCCCTCGTTCGTGGCCTCGACTGCGGCGCTCTGGACCCGTCCGAGGTCGAGGAAGCCGTTGGCGCTCCACGTTCAGTGCTCGACGGCTTCGCCCGCCGCCGCGTCGGCTGACCTCGAACAGCGAATTCATTCACGACGTCGACCGCCCGAGATAGGTCAGTTCCCCGGCGTCGGGCACATCGATCACGTGAAAACCGAGCCGGTCGTAGAACTTTCGCGCGCCGACATTCACCGTGACCATTCCGAGGTGCACGGCCGGCACACCGCGCTCGGCCAATGCTCCGAACAGCCGAGTCATCAACTGCCGGCCAAGGCCTTTGCCCTGATAGGCCGGCAGCAGGTCGATGTGCAGATGGGCCGGATACGCGGCCAGCTCGGGGACGAGCATGCGCTCCGGGTTGTGCAGCAGCGCCAGCATCTGATCCGTCGGCGTCGCCACCGACGTCGGCTCCGGGTAGGCCACCGTCGGCAGCCACTCGGACCGCCACCGCCGCACGAACTCAGGCGTGTCGGCGGTGGCGATCACGTACCCCACGGCCCGGGACCCGTCGTCGACGACGAACGCCAGCGACGGGTCCAGCGCCACGTACGGGGCCAGGAAGATCGTCGGCATCAGGTCCTGGTCGGGATAGAGGTGCCGGGCGTCGCCGCCCGCGTCGGCGGTCCGCACGCAGACGTCGTACAGCGACGGCAGATCACCCGGTTCATACGATCGGATCACGCCTGCATTGTGCCCAATCCGGCCTCCCGGGCGAGCACGATCGCCTCGGCCCGTGACCCGGTCCGCAGCTTGGCGAAGATCGCCGACAGGTGGTTGCTGACGGTCTTCGGCGACAGCCGCAGCTGCCGCGCGATGCGCTGGTTGGACAGCCCGGCGGCGACCAGGTTCAGCACTTCCCGCTCGCGCCCGGTCAGCCCGGGAAACGGCGTCGTCGCCACGTTCAGCGGCCGCCCGACCAGACCGAGTAGCCGGTCGGCGGCGGCCCGCCCGAAGATCATCTCGCCGGCCGCGACGCCCTCGATCGCCCGCACGATCTCGTCGCGTGCCGCATCCCTGTGCAGGTAGCCGCGTACACCGGAGCGCAGCGCCGCCCGCAGCGAGTCGTCGTCGTCCGACGAGGTCAGCGCCAGCACGGCCACGTGCCGCGCCGACCGCCGCAGCTCGGCCAGCACGGCGTCGCTGTCGGCCAGGTCGAGCACCAGCACGTCCGGCCGGTGCAGCAGCACCTCCCGCACCGCGTCGCGCGCGCACGACGCCTCGCCGACCACGTCGAAGTCCCCGCACAGCACCCGTAGGCCGAGTCTCACCACCGGTTCGCCGCTGGCCACGACGACCGACACCGCATCGGTGACCGCCCGCCGCGCCGGCAGCGTGAGGACGGCCCCCGCGGCCGCCACGTTGCTCATCGCCATAGTCCTGACCCCCAAGGTCCTCAGCTGGCGTTGACGCTAGGGCAGCGCGTTCATATCCCGTTCAAATCCCGGGTCGTGACCATTCCGTGACGCGAGGAAAGTAATTCCGGAATGGGTGGCAAGACTGGCCTTCCCCTAGGGGGGTCCCTGTTACGTTCACTACGTCGGAGCCGTTCCGGCAGTGTTGTGGCAGGCCGCGGGCAGGCGGTGCGAATTACCCCGATGAGGGTTTTCTTCGCGAGCAGTGCGAACGTGGGGTGAGTGCACTATGGAGCTTGTCGATCGGTCTGGCGAATGGGAACTGCTCAAGGACGCCTTCACCGCCTGCGGCGAGGGCCGGGGCCAGCTGGTCCTGGTCGGCGGCCGCTTCGCCAGCGGCAAGACCGAACTGCTGCACACCTTCGCCGACCACGTGGCCGATGCCGGCGCCCTGCTGCTCAGCGCCACCGGCGCCCGCTCGGAAGGCGCGCTCCAACGCGGCGTGCTCGGCCAGCTGTTCCACAGTGACACCCTGCCGCCCGCGGTGATCGCGCGCGCGGCCAGCCTGATCCTGCCGGCGGCCGATCCGGGCCAGTTCGGCGGCCCGTCGATGCGCCCGTCGGACGCCCGGGTGGCGCAGGAGCTGTGCACGATCGTGTCCACGCTGGCCAAGGACCGGCCGGTGGTGCTGCTTGTAGACGATGTGCAGTACGCAGACGACGCTTCGCTGCAGGCGCTGCTCTATCTGATCCGCCGCATGCGCACGATCCCGGTGTTGATGGTCCTGAGCGAATGCGCCCAGCCGTGGACGCCGCGGCCGTGGTTCCACGCCGAGCTGGCCGGCTGCCCGCACCGCGAACTAACGCTGCAACCGTTATCTGCCGACGGCGTGGCCGAGCTGGTGGAGCTCAGGCTCGGCTCGACCGAGTTGGCCGATGGCATCCACGCGGTCAGCGGCGGCGTGCCGCTGCTGGTGAAGGCGCTGATCGAGGACCAGCCGCACGGTGTCGGCCAGCCCTACGTCGGCGCCGCGTTCGGCCGGGCGATCCTGGCCTGCCTGCACCGCTGCGAGCCGAGTTTCCTCGAGGTGGCAAGGGGCATGGCCATCCTGGGCGACCAGGCAACGCCGGCGCTGGTCGGCCCGTTGATCGGCATGGACGGCGGTTCCGTCGTGCAGCACCTGGACGGCATGGCCCGCTCCGGCCAGTTCAGCCCGGCCGAGTTGAAGCGGCCGGCCGTGCACGCCGCGCTGCTGGACAGCCTGAGCCCGGCCGAGCGGGTCACCATGCACCGCGACGCCGCGGAACTCCTGTACTGGAACGGGGCTTCGCCGGTCACGGTGGCCCGGCACGTGCTCGGCGCGGACGACTCCAGCGCCCAGTGGGCGATCCGGATCCTGCGCGAGGCGGCCGACCAGTCGCTGGTCGACGACGACGTGGACACCGCGATCCGTTGCCTGACACTGGCTCTGCGCGCCAGCACCGACCACAAGGAGCGCATCCTCATCACGACCGCGCTGGCGCGAGCGGAGTGGCGGGTCAATCCGCTGGCCGCCTCGCGCCGGCTCGCGCCGCTGCACGACGCCCTTGCGGACGGCACGCTGACCGGCCGCGATCTCGTGACGTTCATCCGATACCTGCTGTGGCAAGGGAAACTGGACGACGCGACCGTGCAGCTGGGCACCGTGCTGGAGTCGCTGACCCAGGCCGACGCGCAGATCGCCGCCGAACTCGGCCTGGCCTACCAGTTCGTCTACGGCACGGCCCCCGGTTCGCTGCCGCAGGAGACCACCAACAACCCGTGGACGCGGGCCCGGGTCACGCTGACGTCGATGATGCAGCACGGCGGTGGCGAGGAGCTCGTGAACAACGCGCTGCACGTGCTGGCCAGCTGCGCGCTGGGCGACTCCACGCTGGAGATGCTCGCGACCGCGCTGTCGGTGTTGCTCGGCGCGGACCGGGTGGACGAGGCGGCGGCGTCCAGCGACCGCCTGCTGGCCGACGCCGAGCGGCGCAATGCCCCTATGTGGCAGGCGGTTCTGGCGTCCATGCGGGCGCACATCGCGCTGCGCCAAGGAGATCCGGTCAAGGCCGACGAGCTGGCGGCGTCCGCGCTTGAGCTGATGAGCCCCCAGAACTGGGGTGTGCTCATCGGTTATCCGCTGTCCACGTTGATGCTGGCCAACACCGCGATGGGCCGGCACGAGCAGGCGGCCGCGTTGGCCCAGCAGATCGTGCCGGAGGCCATGTTCAAGACGATCTTCGGCCCGCGTTACCTGAACGCCCGCGGCCACCACTACCTGGCCACCGGCCGGCTGCTGGCCGCGTTCTCCGACTTCGAGGAGTGCGGCGAGCTGGTCGGCCGGCTCGGCCTCGACCTGCCGGTGATCTCCATGTGGCGCGGCGATCTGGCCGAGGTGCAGGTGCTGCTCGGCCGGCCGTGGACGGCCAAGGAACTGGTCACCGCCCAGCTGGAGTGGGCCGGTGGCGTCACCGGCCGGGTCCGTGGCGTGTCGCTGCGCGTGCTGGCGGCCACCTCGGAGCCGGCGGAACGGCCACGGCTGCTCTATGCCGCGCTGGATCACCTACAGGTCAGCGGGGACCGGCTGGAGCTGGCCCGCTGCCTGGTCGACCTGGCCCAGGCGCACCACGAGCTGGGCGAACTGGAACTGGCGCGGTCCGCCGCGCTGCGGGCGAGTCAGGAGGCCAGGTCGTGTCACGCCGCACCGCTGCTGGATCGGTTGTCCCGCTGGAGTGTCGACGTCGCGGAGACGCCGACCCCGGCGCCGGAGGAGGCCGACGAGGCGGTCGGCTCGGTGCTGAGCGCGGCCGAGCTGCGGGTGGCCGCCCTGGCGACCCTCGGGCACACCAACCGCGAGATCGGTCGCCGCCTCTACATCACGCCCAGCACCGTCGAACAGCACCTGACCAAGGTGTACCGGAAGCTCAATGTGGGTGGCCGCAAGGACCTCCCGGCCGGTCTGTCCCTGCACGTGGCGTCAACGGCGCCCACGGGCTGAGCCAACTACTCGACTTCTGTCTAGGACATTTGTATAGAACCGGTGGTAGAGTGGAGGCATGGGACATCGTGAAGACCTGCTGGCCGGCGCCAAGCGCTGCCTCGTCGAGAAGGGTTACGCCAGAACGACTGCGCGTGACATCGTGGCCGCCTCCGGCGCCAATCTGGCGTCCATCGGCTACCACTACGGGTCGAAAGAGGCCCTGCTGAACCAGGCACTGATCCAGTCGGTTCGGGAGTGGGGTGAACAGCTTGCGAAGACGCTGATCGAGGCCGAGGTGAACCATCTGGGCCCGCGCGAGCGGTACGAGGCGATCTGGGGCCGCGTCGTCGAGATGTTCGGTGCCAACAAACAGTTGTGGACCGCGCAGTTCGAGGTGCTGGCGCAGATCGAGCACGCCGAGGACGTTCGCCAGGTGCTGACCGCCGGCAACGCCGAGGGTTGGCCGGGCCTTGGCATGCTCTTCAACAACATCGACCCCGAGGTGGACGGGCGGCAGGCGTCGCTGGTCGGCGCGTTCAACCAGGCGCTGCTGACCGGGATCATGGCCCAGTGGCTGATCGATCCCACCACCGCGTTGAACGGTGACGACATCACCGAGGCGCTGGGCATCATCGCGCGCAGCTTCTCCGGCGAGGACAAGACCGTTCCGGTCGGCAGTGCCAGCAACTGATCCTTGGTTGACCCGGGCGCCGCGACCCCGCTAGCGGGGTCGCGCCCGACTGGCCCTGTTCGACCACGGAGTCGAGCGGGGCATGGGTGTTCACGAGCCGCTGCCGCGTGGTGATCCGCCGGCGCTCGATCTGAGAGTCGCTCAACTTCCTTCCGACGCCGTCCGGCGTTGATGCCGCACGCCCTTGGTCCGCCGCGCCACTGCCCCGCGCGGGGGAGTGGTCGAGGCTTGCCTTTTTCTGCCCGCCGAGGGCTCTCACCTGCGCTTTTCGTACATTTAAACGTACGTCATAGACAAGCATCTCATACGTATGTATAGTTCGAGCCAACGCAGATCCGAAGTGCCGATCCCACATCAGGAGTCTGAAGTGACAACCACGCAGCTCAGCACGGGCACCACCGTCCAGCTCGACCAGGTGCGCAAGGTCTATGGCAAGGGGGACAACGAGGTCGTCGCGCTCGGCGGCGTCAGCATCGGCTTCCGCCAGGGCACCTTCACCGCCGTGATGGGGCCTTCCGGCTCCGGCAAGTCCACGCTGCTGCACTGCGCGGCCGGCCTGGACACGCCCACCTCCGGCTCGGTCACGCTGGCCGGCCAGCAGATCGACGGCCTGTCCGAGGCGAAGCTGACCATGCTGCGCCGGGACCGCATCGGCTTCATCTTCCAGTCGTTCAACCTGCTGCCGGCGCTGACCGTCTACCAGAACGTCACGCTGCCGCTGCAGCTCGCGGGCCGCAAGCCGATCAAGGCCGAGGTCAACCGGATCATCGAGCAGGTCGGCCTGGCCGAGCGCAAGCACCACCGCCCGGCCCAGCTGTCCGGCGGCCAGCAGCAGCGGGTGGCCATCGCCCGCGCGCTGGTCACCCGCCCCGCGGTGATCTTCGCCGACGAGCCGACCGGCGCGCTCGACACCCGCACCGCGCGGGATGTCCTCACCCTGCTGGGCAATTCGGTCCGCGCCACCGGCCAGACCATCGTCATGGTCACGCACGACCCGGTGGCCGCCTCGCACGCCGACAGCGTGGTCTTCCTCGCCGACGGCCAACTGGCCGGCGAGCTGCACCAGCCGACGCCCGAGTCGGTGGCCGAGCGGATGACCCAGCTCGGCAACTTCGTCGCTGCCCGCCGCAACACCGTCGCCACCGGGAGCAAGTGATGTTCAAGCTTGCCATGCGCTCGTTGCGGCACCGCTGGGGCGGTTTCGTCGCGACCTTCATCGCCATGTTCTTCTGCGCCGGCCTGCTGATGGCCGCCGGCGGCCTGGTCCAGACCTCGGCCGAACACGCCGTGCCGCCGCAGCGGCTGGCCAACGCGCCGATCATCGTGGCCGGCAACTCCAACTACAACCTGCCCGGCGGGCAGACGCCCTACACGCTGGCCGAGCAGGTCCGCGTCAACCAGTCCGTCGTGGACGCCGTCAGCAAGACCCCGGGTGTGGACAAGGCCATCACCGACGTCGCCTTCCCGGCCGTGGTGCTCAAGGACGGCAAGCCCGTCACGTCGAGCGGCCAGCTGTTCCGCGGCCACGGTTCCCGGGTCGAGACCGACACGACTTCCCTCGGCCACGGCTGGTCCTCGGCCGCGCTCGCGCCGTACACGCTGACGTCCGGCAGCCAGCCGACCAAGGCCGGCCAGGTCGTGATCGACTCGGAGTCCGCCGCGGTGGCGGGTGTCCAAGTTGGACAGACGGTGGATGTGTTGGTGCACGGTGCCACCCAGAGCTTCACCGTCAGCGGCATCGCCGCCGCGTCCGGCCCGGTCTCGCAGGCGGCGGTCTTCTTCAGCGACCCCGACGTGGCCAAGTACAACACCGAGCCCGGCACCGTGAACGCGATCGGCGTCATCCCGGCCGCCGGCCAGGACATCACCGCGCTCGGCGCCAAGCTGACCGCCGCGGCCGGCCCGAGCGCCATCGTGCTCACCGGCGACCAGCGAGGCTACGCCGAGTTCCCGGACACCCTCAAGGTCACCGACCTCACCGTGACGTCGGCGGTGTTCACCCTGCTGGCGATCATGGCCGGCCTGTTCGGCGCCTCCTCCACGTTGGCACTGGCCTACCAGCAGCGCGGCCGGGAAATGGCTCTGCTGCGGGCCATCGGCACCACGCCGCGGCAGCTGCGCCGCATGATCCGCGGCGAGACGATCACGCTGTCGCTGATCGCCTCGATCGCCGCCGTCGTGCCGGCCTACTTCGCCAGCGAGTGGCTGTACGACGAGATCGTGTCCAGCGGCATCGCGCCGGACGGCATCGTGTTCCACCTCGGCCCGGTGCCGATCGTCGCGGCCATGGTCATCGCGTTGCTGACCAGCATCGGCGCGGCCCGCATCGCCGGCCGCCGTGCCGCCGTCACCAAGCCGACCGCCGCGTTGCAGGAGGCGGAGAGCCAGCCGGTGCGGCTGGGCTGGGGCCGGGTCATCCTGGCCTGGATCTTCATCGCCGTCGCCGCCCTGATGTCCTTCGTCACGCTGACCGCGGTCACCGGGCCGCTCACCGCCACCCCGGCCGCGCTGATCTCCATCTGCCTTGCCGTCGGTCTCGGCCTGCTCGGCCCGGCCATCGCCAAGCTGATGACCGCGATCATCGCCCCGCTGCTGCGCCCGTTCGCCGGCCTGGCCGGCTATCTCGGCTCGCTCAACGCCCGCCAGCGGGCCACCAGGATGGCGGCGGTGATCACCCCGGTGATGCTGCTGACCGCCATCGCCACCGCCAACCTGTACCTGGTCACCACCGAGCAGGACGTCAGCACCGCCGCCTACACCGACGACCTGCACGCCGACCTCGTGCTCCAGGCCGG
>DATJJB010000091.1:0-26775 GCA_035492655.1 Kutzneria sp.
TGAGCGGCGGCGGCGATCTGTTGGGGGGTGTGGCGGGAGAGGCTGAAGCCGGGGCGGTGGCCGGTGCGGTCGGGCACGGTGTCGATGCGCAGCCGGCCATCGAGCTCCAGTGAGCGGAGGTCCGGGTGGTGGCCGGTCTCCTGGGGCTTGGAGTAGACGACGTTCAGGTCGTCGACGGAACTGTCGAAACGGCCGACCCGGGCGGCGGTGGAACTGTCCGAATAGGACTCAAGGGGGCCGGTGCCGAACCACGAGACCTGGTCGACGGCGGGCAGTTCGAAGCGGACGCCGAGGCGGGGCCAGGTGCAGTCCCAACCCTGGCTGGGCACGGCGTCGACCGTCAAAGCCACGCCGTCGGAGACGCCGAACCAGTGGTAGGTGACCTCGATGCACCGACCGGCGGTGGCGGCGGCGACCCGGACGGCGACGGTGACGGAGTCGTCGGTGATCTCGACATGCCGGATGCGGTGTTCGAGACGGTTCAGGCCCCGCTCGTTCCACAACCAGCCGCCGGCGCGGATGTCGTTGTCCGTGGGGGCGCGGAAGAGCTCGAGACGGGGGCCGGAGATCTCGACGTCTCCGATGCGCAGCAAAGAACCCGTGCGGGGATCGAAGACGGCACTGCCGAGACCCTTGGCCGGAGCCAGGGAAACGCGCTGCGGGGCGGACAGCTTGTACTGCCGGAAGCCGACGACGTGGCCGGAGACGGCTTCCAGGGTCAGCCAGGTCTCGCCGGAGACGGCGACGTCCAGCGCCTCCGGCGGCAGCTCGAAGCGGCCGGAACCGCCGGGCGGCACCGGATTGAGCTCGATCTCGTCGGTGCCGACCTCGACGCCGTCGACCTCGCGCCGCCAGGTGAACCGCACAGCCGAGGTGTCGATGGAGTGGTAGCGGCTGCGCAAGGTGCCGGGCTCGTCGCCGAAGACGATGGGCGCGATCACGGCGGCGTACTCGGCCAGCCCGGGCGACGGCGTGCCGTCAGGCAGCACCATGCCGTCCATGACGAAGTTGCCGTCGTGCACGACCTCGCCGAAATCGCCGCCGTAGGCGTAGAACGGGGTGCCGTCGGCGGTCTTGGTGAGAATGCCGTGATCACGCCATTCCCAGATGAAACCGCCGTGCAGCCGCGGATACTGCTCGTACACGGCCTGGTAGTCGGCCAGACTGCCGGGCCCGTTGCCCATGGCGTGCCCGTACTCGCAGTGCACGAACGGCCGATTTCGTTGCCGTACAGCTTCTTCCGGCCGCAGGTTGCCCTCGGACGCGTTACCGGTGGTGGCGATGACCGCCAGCTCGGCGAGCGTGGCGTACATGCGGGAGTGCATGTCGGTGTACGCGCTGGCATGGTCCCGCTCGAAGTGCACGGGGCGACCGGGATCGCGCTGGTGCGTCCACTGCGCCATCGCCGCCATGTTGCGACCGGTGGCGCATTCGTTGCCCAGCGACCAGATCACGATGGACGGATGGTTCTTGTCCCGCTCCACGGTCCGCTGCATGCGGTCCAGGAACTGGTCCCGCCAGCGCACGTCCTCGGACGGGTTGTCCACAATGGAGTCATCGAACTCGAAGCCGTGCGTCTCCAAGTCGCACTCCAGCATGACCCACAGGCCGAGCTCGTCGCACAGCTCCAGCACTCGCGGGTCCGGCGGGTAGTGGCTGGTCCGGATGGCGTTGATGTTGTGCTGCTTCATCAGCAGCAGGTCGCGGCGCACGTAGTCGGCGTCGAACACCCGGCCCAGCACGGGATGCGTCTCGTGCCGGTTCACGCCGTAGAACATGACCTTGTTCTGGTTGACCAGGAACTGGTCGCCCTCGATGGCAACGGTCCGGAAGCCGAGTCGCAAGTGGACGGTCTCGTCCGCCGAGGCCACCGAGCACTCGTAGAGCCGAGGAGACTCCGCGGACCACGGCTCCACCGCGCCGACCTCGATCGGCGCCACGTCGGCGGCCGCCTGCCACGTCACCGAAACGTCCAGCTCCGGCACGGACAACGTGATGGGGAACGTCCCGCTGACCTCGGGCGTGACAACGCCGTGCCCATCAGCGAACGACGCCTGCACCCACACGTCGTCGACACGGTTCGACGGCCGGCCGAGCAGGGTGACGTCACGGAAGATGCCGGGCAGCCACCATTGGTCCTGGTCTTCCAGGTAGGTCGCGGCCGACCACTGGTGCACCCGCACCAGCAAGGCGTTCTCGCCCGGCACCACCAGATCCGTCACGTCGAACTCGGTGGCCAGCCGGCTGCCCTTGCCCACGCCGACCTCGGACCCGTTGAGCCACACCTTGTACGTCGACTCCACGCCGTCGAAGCGCAGCACGTACCGGTCGATGTCCCACGAAGGCAAGGTGAACACCCGGAAGTGGTCACCGGTCGGGTTCTCGTCCGGCACGTACGGCGGATCGACCGGGAACGGGTACTTGATGTTGGTGTAGATCGGCCGGCCGTAGCGGCCGTCGCCGTGCAGCACCCAGTGCGACGGGACCGGCAGCGTGTCCCAGTCGGCCGGATCCGCCAGCGGCGCGTCGGCGCACGGCCACAGCTTGAACTTCCAGTCACCGTTCAGTGACAGAACGGGAGCGCTGGACCGCACCCACGAGCGTGGCGGCAGCCGGTTGGATCCGGGGGAGAAGTCCTCGTAGTACGTCACGTTCTCAACCCTTCACAGAACCATCTGTCAGGCCGCCGCGCCAGTACCGCTGCAAGAAGATCATGGCGACGGCCAGTGGGATGACCGACACCAGCAGGCCGCCGATGGTCAGCTCGTAGAACTGCGGCGAGCGGTCGACCTGGCTGCGCCAGGCGTTGAGCCCCAACGTGATCGGGTACAGCTTGTCGTCGGCCAGCATGATCAGCGGCAGCAGGAAGTTGTTCCAGATGCCCACCAGTTGGAACAGGAACACGGTGACCAGCGCCGGGGCCATGCCGCGCAGCACCAGGGAGTGGAAGATCCGCAGCTCGCCTGCCCCGTCCAACCGGCCCGACTCCAGCACCGAGTCGTCCACGGTGGCCTGCGCGTAGATCCGGCACAGGTAGAAGCCGAACGGCGAGACCATCGCCGGCAGCAGCACACCCCAGTACGTGTTGGTCAGCCCCAGCTTGCTGAACAACAGGAACAGCGGCAGCGCGGTGGCCGTGCTGGGCACCAGCACGCCGCCGAGCACGGTGCCGAACACCAGGTCGCGGCCGGGGAAGTCGTACTTGGCGATGGCGTAGCCGCCGGCCGCGGCCAGGTAGGTGGCGACCAGCGCGCCGACGCCTGCGTAGATCACGCTGTTGAGCAACCAGCGCAGATAGATGCCGTCGGAGGCGGTGAACACCTCGGCCACGTTGTGCCACAGCTGCATGGTGCGCCCGAACCAGAAGCCGGGCGTGGTGAACAGGTCGCCGGACGACTTGGTCGCGGCCACGACCACCCAGTACACCGGCACCAGGAAGTAGATCGCGACGATGGTCAGCAGGCCGGTGACCACGACCGCCCAGCCGGAGTTCCTGGTGGTCACGACCGCCCCCGCCGGTTGGTCCAGGCGAGAAAGCCGAACGACAGCACGAAGGCGGCGATCGCGATGATCACGGCCTCGGCCGAGGCCACGCCGTAGTCGTTGTAGGCGAAGGCGTTGTTGTAGGCGCTGAGGTTGGGCGTGTACTCGGTGACGATGGCCGGCGCGACCGTCCTGAGCACCAACGGCTCCACGAACAACTGGAGTGTGCCGATGATGGAGAACACCACGCTGAGGATGAGCGCCGGCCGGATCAGCGGCAGCTGGATGGACGCGGCGATGCGCAGCGGCGAGGCGCCGTCCACCTTGGCCGCCTCGTAGATCTCCGACGGGATGGACTTCAGCTGGGCCACGATGACCAGCATGTTGTAGCCGGTGTAGGTCCAGGTGACGATGTTGGCGATGGACCACAGCACGCTGTTCGGCCCGAGGAAGTCGATGTCCAGGCCGACCAGCCTGCCCACGTCGATGATCGGGCTCAGGCCGGGCACGTACAGGAACGACCACAGGATGGTGGCGATCACGCCGGGAATGCCGTACGGCAGGAAGTAGGCGGCGCGGAAGAACGCCGGCCAGCGCGCGGAGGCCGACTCCAGCAGCAGGGCCAGCGCGGTGGCGAACACCGTCATCACCGGCACCTGCACCACACCGAACAGCAGCACCCGGCCGATCGCGCCGAGGAAGTTGCTGTCGGTCAACGCTTCCACGTAGTTGGCGAAGCCGGCGAAGCCGCCGGTCACGCCCTGCTCGCCGAACAGGCCGGCCCGGTTGATGTGGGTGAAGCTCTGCACCACGGCCAGGATGACCGGTACCAGCACGGTCAGCGCGAACAGGGCCAGGAACGGGGCCAGCAGGATCCACGGCGCGCCGAGCAGTTTCCGGCGATGCCGTTGCGGGGCGTTGGTCCGCACCGCGGTCCGCTCGAGGGTGGTGGTCACTTCGCCTCCAGCACGGTGAGCCCGATCTGCCGCATGGTGTCCACAGTGGTTTTTTGAGTGAGATGCAGGCTGTCCACAAGGGACTGGCCGGCGGTGATCTTGCGGCGGAAGTTGTCCGACAGCGCGTTCAGGGTGCGCTGGGTGATCGGACCCCAGTGCCAGTCCTTGGGTTGCTGCTTGGCCGCCGGCACGAAGATGTCGGTGTTGTAGTTCTGCCCGCTGAAGAACTCGCTGGGCTGCTGCCGCTGCGCGCCGATGTAGTCACGGGACGGCGACCAGCCGATGCCGCAGTACTTGATCAGCGCGTCGATCGCCTCCGGGCTGGTGGTCAGCCACACCGCGAAGTCCAGCGCCTCCTGGGGATGCCGGCTGTTGGCCAGGATCGCCGTGCTCGACCCGCCCAGCGCGGTCGAGCCGGAACCGGTGGGCCACTTGGGCATCGGCGCCACCCGCCACTTGCCCTTGCCGGTGCCGATCGTCTCCACCAGGGCGTCGCCCCAGGACGCGCCGGTCAGTGCGGCGATCTGGCCGTTGCCGGCGGCCGCCGTCCAGCCCGGGCTGTACGGGTCGTAGCCGGTCTGCACGTAGCCGCCGTCGATGGCCTTGTCGAAGAACCTTGCCGTGGCCAGGGTGGCGTCGTCGGTGAGGTTGACGAGCCAGCCGTTCTCGGTGGGAGTGAACCACTTCCCGCCGGCCTGGGCCGCGTAGGCCATGAACGGCGAGGCGTCGGCCACCGAGAAGACTTCCAGGTACACGGTGGGATCCTGCTGGTGCAGCTGCTGGGCCAACGCGGCCCATTCGTCCCAAGTGGTCGGTGGCTGCCCGCCGACCTTGGCCAGCACCTCGGGTTGGTAGTACCAGGCCATCGGACCGGTGTCCTGCGGGATGGCGAACACGCCGCCGTTGAAGGTGACCTGATCCCACGCCGCCTCGTCATACCGCGACCGGTACTGCTTGGCCCCGTAGCGAGCCAGGTCGACCAGACCGCCGACGAGCATGAACTCCGGCACGCTGCGCAGTTCGACCTGGGCCAGGTCGGGGCCGCCGCCCGCGGCCAGCGCCGAGTACATCTTCTGGTAGCCGCCGTTGCTGCCGCCGAGGCTGAACACCGCCTGGACCTGCACGTTCGGGTTCCTGGCGTTCCAGATGTCGGCGACCTTCTGCAGGTCCTTGAGCCAGGCCCAATAGGTCAGCGTGATCTTCTCGCCCGGCCCGGCGGCGGGGATCGTCGGCTCGGCGTTCACCGGATTCGCGCCCGGCGGCGCGCAGCCGGCCAGCGCGGCCGCGCCGAGCGCACCCAGCCCGAGGCCCAGCAGCCGACGGCGTCCGATGGTCACTCGGTGCCCCCTTTCGATCACGCAGCGGCGGCGAATTTGTTCACACAATCATAGATTTGGCTCTCCTACCACCACGAACGGTGCCGGTACGATCACTGGTCCATGACCAGGGTGCTGATCGTCGGGGGCGGGGTGGCCGGACCGGCGGCCGCGCTGGCATTGCACAAGGCCGGCATCGACGTCGGGGTGTACGAGGCCTACCCGGTCGGCGGTGACGACGTCGGGGCCTTCCTGACCATCATGAACAACGGCATGGACGCGCTGGCGGCGGTGGACGCGGCCGGGGTGGTCGAAGCCGTCTCCTTTCCCGCCACCACAGTGGAGTTCCTCAGCGGCGCCGGCCAGGTGCTCGGCCGGCAGCACATCGCCGGCCAGCTCCAGACCCGGCACGATCCGCGGACCATGCGCCGGGCGTCGCTCTATCGGGCGTTGACCGAAGAGGCACGCCGTCGCGGCATTCCGGTCGTCAACGGCAAGCGCCTCGTGGACGCCGTGCCCGAAGGCGAACGGATCCGGGCCGTCTTCGAGGACGGCTCGACTGAACTCGGCGACGTGCTGGTCGGGGCCGACGGCATCCACTCGCGCGTGCGGACGCTGATCGACCCGACCGCGCCGGAGCCGCGCTACACCGGGCTGAACATCCTCTACGGCTACACCGACGACGCGACGCTGCCGCTGTCCACCGACGCCTACCGCATGATCCAGGGCAAACGGGCCTTCTTCGGCTACACCACCTCCCCGGTCGGCGAGACCTTCTGGTTCGCCCGGCTGCCCGCGCCGGAACTGACCAGGGAAGCCGTCGCCGGCACGACGGTCGACGGCTGGCGGCGGCGCGCCGCCGAGTTCTTCATCGCCGACAGCACGCCGTCGCGACGGATCATCGAGGCCACCTGGGACGAGATCATCGGCGGCAACGCCTACGACGTGCCGTCCACGCCGGTGTGGCACCGCGGCGCGATGGTGCTGGTCGGCGACGCCGCGCACGCCGCCTCCCCGGCGGCCGGCCAAGGCGCGTCGATGGCGCTGGAGGACTCCGTCGTGTTGGCCAAGTGCCTGCGGGATCTGCCGCGCGACGCGGCCTTCGCGGCGTACGAGCGGATCCGCCGGGAACGGGTGGAGCGACTGGTCGCGACCAGCGCCAACGACGGTGCGACGCAGGACAGCGGTGACGAGGTGCTGTCCGAGCAGTTGAACGACCGGCAACAGTCCCGGGCCTGGTTGTACGCACACCACATCGAGTGGGCGGAAACCGTGGTCTGACCCGCTACGGTGATGCCGGGCGAGTGAACGGGGAGACACGGATGGTGACGGTCGAAACGTCCGGCCTCGAACAGCGGGGCATCGAGCACGTGCCGGACGAGGAGCGCTACGGCACGCCGCGCCGCCAGTTCTGGGTCTGGTCGGCGGCCAACCTGAGCATGCTGCCGGTCGGTTACGGCTTGCTGATCGTGGCCGTCGGGCTGAACTGGTGGCAGGCCGTGCTGGCCGTGATCATCGGTATCGGGCTGTCGTATCCGCTGGTCGGCGCGGTCGCCATCGCCGGGACGCGCGGTGGCGCGCCGGCGATGATGCTGAGCCGGGCGTCGTTCGGCGTGCTGGGCAGCCGGCTGCCGACGCTGATCACCTGGTTCACCGTGGTCGGCTGGGAGACCGTCAGCGTCGCGCTCGGCGCGCTGGCCACCCGGACCGTGCTCGAACGGCTGTCACCCGGCCTGGGGAACACCGGCACGATGGCGCTGGCCTTCGCGGTGATCGCCCTCGGCACGATCGTGCTCGGCGTCTACGGCTATCACGTGATCCAGCGGGTGCAGCGGTGGCTGACCCTGATCACCGCCGTGGTGACCGTGGTCTACCTGATCGTCGTGCTGCCCCGCCTGCACTTCGACCTGTCCGGCGGCCACGCCGGCTCGGCGGTGATCTTCCTCGGCGGCATCGTGCTGGTGATGGCCGGCACCGGCCTCGGCTGGCTGGCCGCCGGCGCCGACTACTCCCGCTATCTGCCGCGCAGCACGCCCAAGCGCAGCATTCTCGGCTGGACCGCGGCCGGTGGTGGCGTCACCCAGGGCCTCCTGGTGCTCGTCGGCGTGCTGTTGTCGACCAGCGATCCGGCTCTGGTCGCGGCGGTCGGCCGGGACCCGATCGGCGCGCTGGCCGCGCAGGCCCCGACCTGGTTCCTGGTGCCGTACCTGATCAGCGTGATCCTCAGCGTCACCGCGGCCGGCGCGGTCGACCTGTACTCCTCGGGCCTGGTGCTCCAGGCCATCGGCGTACGGCTGCCGCGGCCGGTGACCGCCGGCATCGACGGGGTGCTGATGATCGTCGGCGGCGTCTACATGGTGTTCGTCGCGCCCACCTTCGCCAGCGTGTTCACCGCGTTCCTGCTGATCACCGGTGTCGCCGCGGCGGCCTGGGCGGCGGTGTTCCTGGTCGACCTGTGGCTGCACCGCCGTGACGGCTACGACACCGCCGCGCTGGACGACGTCAACGGCCGCTACGGGCGGTTCAACTGGGCCGGCATCGGGTCCATGGTCGTCGGCACCGTCGTCGGCCTGGGCCTGGTCACCTCGGCCGACCCGCACCTGGCCGTGATCACCGGCTTCCTGCTGCCGGCCGACATCGCCAGCAGCCCGCTGGCCATCGTCAACCTGGGCGTCGTGCTCGGGTTCCTGCTCTCCGGCCTGCTGTACGCCGTGCTGACCGTCCGGACCCGGACCGCCGCTCGGGAGGTCGTCGCCGGCTGACGTACCGTTATTGCGTGGACGCGATGACGGTGCTGACCGAGCCCGAGTGGCGGGCCCGGCAACGTGCGCACGTCGACCGGGTCCGCCGCTGGACGCAGCCGCACCGGGAACGCGGTCTGGCCAAGGAAAAGCACCCGGTGCACGACTTCCTGTTCACGTACTACTCGCAGCGGCCGGGGCGGTTGGAGCGCTGGCACCCCGGCCTCAACACCGTGCTGGCCGGCGATGCCGACGAGTTCCTGGCCTACAAGGGTTATCACCGCGTCGCCGACGGCGTGACGCTGGATCCGGCCGCCTGCGCCGAACCCCGGATACGCACCGCGGAGTTCTACCTGGCGCTGCTGGGCGCGACGGTGTCCCGGCCGCCGCGGCTGAACTGCTTCGGGCTGCACGAGTGGGCCATGGTGTACCGGCAGACCCCGGAGCAGGTCCGGCACTTCGGCTGGCCGCTTCGGTTGGGGCACCAGGGAACCGACGAGCTGGTGGAGTCCTCGCAGGTCCGATGTGGACACTTCGACGCGTTCCGCTTCTTCACGCCGCCGGCCCGGCCGCGCAACACGCTGCAGCCCACCCGGGAGTCGCAGGTCGAGCTGGAGCAGCCGGGCTGCCTGCACGGCAACATGGACCTGTACAAGGCGGCCTACAAGCTGGAGCCGTACGTGCCGTCGGAGCTGGTGGCCGACTGCTTCGAGCTGGCCCTGGCCATCCGTGAGCTGGACATGAAGGCCAGCCCGTACGACCTGTCGGCGCTGGGCTACCAGCCGGTGCGGATCGAGTCGCCGGCCGGCCGGGCCGAGTACGCGCGCCAGCAGGGCGACTTCGCCGAACGGTCGAAACCGTTGCGGGACAGGCTGATCAGCTGCTGCCGGGAGGTGTTGCGGTGGCAGGAAGCGCACCGGCCAGCAACTCCCTGACCGACCGGCTGCCGGTGGTGTCGTCCAGTTCGTCGTAGAGGGCGAGCGCCTGCTGCCAGGACGTGCGGGCGTCGTCGCGCCGGCCGAGCTCGGTCAGTACGTCGCCGCGGCGGGTCAGCGCCTCGGCCTGGGCCCACCGGTCCCGCAGCTCCCTGCTCGTCACGACGGTGTTGTCCAGCAATATCAAGGCGTGCGGCAAGTCCTTGCGCAGCAGGTGGATCTCCACCATCTTGCGTAGCACGTGGACCTGGCCCTCCAGCGAGGCGATGTCGGCCATCATGCCCAGCGCCAGGCCGCACAGGGCCAGGCCGCCGTCCAGGTCGCCACGCAGCCGCAGCACGTCGCCGCGAGTCATCAGGCACAACGCCTGGCCCTGAATGTCCTTGTACTGCACGAAGATCTGCGTCGCCCGGTCGGCGAACCGCTGGGCCTGGTCGTGATCGCGCAGATCGGCGGCCAGGAAGGCCGAGCCGGCCAGCGCCCAGGCCAGGCCGTAGCGATCGTCCACATCGGACCGCAGTTGGCGGGCCTGCGCGTAGAGCTGGTCGGCCTTGGCCAGCTCGCCCATCCGCCGGTAGCCCTCGGCCAGGTTGGTCACCACCCAGCCCTCGGCCGCCCGGTCGCCCAGGTGCCGCGCGGCCTGCCGGGCCAGCTCGTGGCTGCGGATCCACACCGTCCACGGCCGCCGCTGCAACAAGTAGGTCCACAGCACGATCGGCAGCTGCCAGGCCAGCTTGTAGTGGCCGTGGTCCATGGCCAGCTGGATGATCGGCACGAAGTTCGGCAGCTCGGCGTCGCACCAGCGCAGCGCGTCCAGCGCGCCGGCGTCGTCGGCGGTCCAGCCCAGCGGATGCACGCCGCGCGGCAGCTCGTCCTTGGCCATCGGGTCGAAGCGGAACGGGGCCAGCACGTGGGTGGCCGCCGTCGCCGAGTGCAGGTACCAGCTGACCAGCCGATACACCGCCGCCGGGGTGTCGGTGACCTCGCGGTCGGCCAGCTCGGCGGCGTAGTCGCGGATCAGGTCGTGGAACGTGTAGCGGTCGCGGCCGACGGCCCGCAGCAGGTGGGCGTGGGTCAGCCGGGCGGTGGCGCGGCGGGCGAAGGTGTGCGGCATACCGGCGAACGCCGCCACGGCACGACCACTGATCTGCGGGCCGGGATGCAGACCGAGCAACGGGAACAGTCGGGCGGCGTCGGGATCGAGGCGACGCAGCGACCAGGAGAAGATCGTGCGCACGTCGGCATCCTCGACGCCGAGCACGTCCAGGCGCTCCGAATCGAGCTCGGTGACCAGGTCGCGCAGGTCGTAGTCCGGCGTCGTGACGGCCCGTTCCGCGGCGACGCGCAGCGCCAGCGGCAGCCGTCCGCAGCGGGCGGCCAGCGAGGCAAGCGCCGCCGGCTCGCGGTCGGCGCGCTCCCGGCCGAGCACGGTGGTCAGCAGCGCCAGCGACTCGTCCTCGGACATCGGGCCCAGCGTCAGCCGGTGCGGGCTGGCCCGCAGGGTCAGCCCGGACAGCCGCTCCCGGCTGGTGATGATCACCGCGCAGCGGGCCGTGCCCGGCAGCAGTGGCTCGATCTGGGCGAAGTCGGCGGCGTTGTCCAGCACGATCAACATCCGCCGCTCGGCCAGCGCCGACCGGTAGAGCGCCGCCAGCTGCTCCACGTCAGCGGTGCCGGCGGCCGGCACGCCGAGCGAGCGCAACAGGTCGGCCAGCACTTCCTCGGGACGGGCCGGCCGGTCGTGCGGGCTGTGGCCACGCAGGTCGGCGTACAGCTGGCCGTCGGGGAAGCGGGGGATGGCCTTGTGCGCGAAGTGCAGCGCCAACGTGGTCTTGCCGGCGCCGGGCGGGCCGTCCACGGCGATGATCAACGGCACCCGGCTGTCGGCCGGGCGTTCCAGGGCCGCGGTCAGGTCCCGGATCTCCGGCTCGCGGCCGACGAAACCGCTCATGGCCAGCGGCAACTGGGCCGGGCGTGGCAGCTGGTCGACGGTCAGCACGGCGAGCAGCGAGCCGTTGGCGCCGAGGGCGACGTCCAGCGTGCGGGCCATGTCGACCGAGGGCAGCCGGCCGTTCTCGATCTTGCTCAGGTAGCCGGGGGTGATCCGGGCGAGGTCGGCCAGGCCGCGCAGCGACAGCGCGTGTCGGGTGCGTAGCGCCCGCACGTGCCGGCCGAAGCTCTCTGACATGCCCTACCCCCGGAACCGAGGGTATTACACATCCCGCCCCAGGTCGGCGATGTCTGCCAGCAACTCGGACAGGATCCGGGCTGTGTCGGCCGCCACGGCCACCGTCACCGGCCGGCGTTTCGGCAGCTCGGTGCCCGGCAGCGGCACCTGGCGGCGGTCGATCAGGGTCGCCCCGCGCAGGTATCCGTGCAGCTCCACGACGACTTCGTGCCGTTCGTACTCGGCCAGGTCGGGGTCAAGCGCGATGGCCGCGGCCACCGGGTCGTACAGCAGCATGCCCGGGCCGCCGTACTCCATGGCCAGCGTGCCCGCGTAGAAGTCGAGGTACTGCTTGTGCCAGGCGGTCAGGGCCTTGGCCACCGGATTGTCGATCGCGGCCAACCCGGCGATCCAGGTCTCGTCGGCCCAGGCCGGGGCCACCGCGTCGATCGGCACCACCGTGAGCGTGAAGCCGGCGGCCAGCACCAGCTCGGCCGCCTCCGGGTCGTGCCAGGCGTTGGGCTCCTGGGCCACGCCGACCGTGCCGGGCAGCGTGAAGACCCCGCCCATCCAGACCACGTCCTTGACCAGCGTCGGCAGGTCGGGGGCGAGCTGGAGGGCCTTCGCGACGTTGGTCAGCGGACCTAACGCCAAGACCGTTATCTCGCCCGGATGCTGCCGGGCCAGCCGGACCAGCTGCTCGGCCGCCGTGTCGTTGATCGGCCTGGTTGTCGGCGGTGGGCCGGCGTTGCCGCCGAGGCCGTCCTCGCCGTGCACGATCTGGCCCGACAGCATCTCCGGCCCGACCAGCGGTTTCGCCTCGCCCACCGCGACCGGGAGGCTCAGTCCGAGCAGCTCGGTGATCCGCAGCGCGTTGTCCGCCCCCGGCGCCGGCGGCAGGTTGCCGTGCACCGTGCCGATCCCGAGTACCCGGCAGTCGCCCCGTTTCGCCCTGGCCAGCAGGCCGACGAGCGCGAACGCGTCGTCGACGCCGGGATCGGTGTCCACCACGATGAGCACGGGGGCGATTATGGGAGCCCTTTCGGGCGGACAGTGGGGTGTTTCCTGGGTTGGCAACGGCCAACCCCTGGCCACCGTGACCGGTGTCTCCGCATAGTTGACGTACCGGGGATTTCGGGGTTCCCGGACCCGCTGGTCGAGGGGAGCGGCGGGTCCGGGGCCCACTTTTTCGCGTTCAGAACAGCTTGGTCCGGTACTCGTGCGCTGCCAGCTCGGCCAGCGTGTCGGGGGACAGGCCGGCGGCGGCCAGCTTCTGGCCCATGTCGGCGATGGCCAGCTGGTAGTAGTCGCCACCGGTGAGCAGCGCGTCGGCCAGCTCCAGGTCCGGGTCCCACAGGTGCGACCGGATCAGCGCCTTGCCGCACTGGAAGTACACCTCCCGCACGCGGACCACCGTGGCCAGCTGCGCCGGCCTGCCGCCGGCGGAGAGCTGCCCGAGCAGGTCGGGATCGTCGGTGACGAAGGCGTCGCCGTTGATCCGCAGCGTCTCGGTCACGCCCGGGACCAGCATGATCAGGCCGACGCCGGGCCGGGTCATCAGGTTGGTGAAGGTGTCGATGCCGCGGTTGCCCGGCCGGTCCGGGATGGCGATCGTCCACGGGTCGAGCACCTTGACCGAGCCCGGCGGGTCGCCCTTGGGGCTGGCGTCCACGCCGCCGTCGGCGTCGACCGAGGCCAGCACGAAGAACGTGCTGTGGCCGATGAAGCGGTGCGCGAACTCGGTGATGTGGTCGGTCTTCTTGTCGGCGATGAGCGCCGGCGGATAGCCGATGATCTCCCGGATCCGGGCCATGTCGATCGGCTGGTAGTCGTCGGCCGCGGTCATCTCACACGTCCAGGGTGAGCCGGCCGCCGGCGCAGCGGGACACGCACGGGAACATGCGGTCGCCGGCCCGCTGCTCGGCCTCGGACAGGATGTCGTCGCGGTGCTCGGGCGTGCCGGCCAGCACCCGCACCTGGCAGGTGCCGCAGATACCCTCCCGGCACGAGCCCTCAACCGGAATTCCGTTGTCCTGCAAGACGTCCAGCACCGTTCGATCGGCCGGCACGGTGAGCGTCCGGTCGGACCGCGCGCAGACGACCTCGAACTCGTGGTCGGGCCGCGCCGGTTTCGGGCGGGCGGCGAAGCGCTCCACGTGCAGGGCGTCGGTCGGCCAGTCGCGCATCGCCTCTTCGACGCCGGCCAGCAGCGACTCCGGTCCGCAGGCGTACACGGCCGTGTCGGCTCGCGGCTCGGCGAGGAGTTTCTTCAGCGACAAGCGGTTTCCGTCGGTGAATACCGTCATGTGTCCGTTGTGGACGGACAATTCGTCGAGAAAGGCCAGCGAACCGGCGGTCCGACCGCAATAGGCCAGCCGCCAGGGTTTCGGCCCGATCTGGTTGATCATCGGCAGTATCGGCGTGATGCCGATGCCGCCGGCGATGAACAGGTAGCGATCGGCCGGCACCAGCGGGAAGTTGTTGCGCGGCTGGCCGATCCGCAGTTTCTGTCCCGGCCGCAGGAAGCTGTGCACGTACTCCGAGCCGCCGCGGCTGCGCCGTTCCCGGAGCACCCCGATCCGATAGCCGCCGCGGTCGTCCGGTGCGCCGCACAGCGAGTACTGCCTGGTCAGGCCGGTCGGCAGCTCGACACCCACATGCGCGCCCGGCTGCCACCCCGGCAGCGCGCCACCGTCCGGGTCGGTCAGCCGCACCGACAGCACCCGGTCGGCCTCGAATCGCAGCTGTTGAACGAGCGCGATCATCGTGCCACCACCTCTTGAACACGGATCAAGGGACCTGCCTCGAGTAGACTTGAACACGGATCAAGAGGCAATGTGACGGGAGCCACAGGTGGACCGGGAGCAGGTGGTCGAGGCCGGCCTGGCGCTGCTGGACGAGGTCGGGCTGGACGGGCTGACCATGCGCAAACTGGCCGAGCGGCTGGGCGTGCAGCTCAACACCGTGTACTGGCACGTCGCCGGCAAACCCCAGCTGCTGGCCGCGCTGGCCGACCGCATCGTCGCGGGCTGCGCGGCCGAGCCGCTGCCGGAGCCGTGGCGGGAACGCGTGGAAGTGCTGGCCCGCCGACTGCGGCAGGCGATGCTGGCCCACCGGGACGGCGGTCGCGTGGTCGCCGGCCGGTACGTGATCGGCGCGCACACGTTGGCGTTCGGCGAAAAAGCGGTCCGGGCGCTGCTCGACGCCGGCCAGCCGCCCCGCGAGGCAGCGTGGGCGACGTGGACCATCGGCTACTACATCTTCGGTCTCGTCCAGGAAGAGCAGGCCGCCCCCGACGCCGACCTGGCGGCGATGGCCGACTCCGCCGACGCCGAGCTGTATCCCGCGATGGCCGCCACCGTCCCGCACCACCTGCCGACCGACTTCGACGCCCGCTTCGAGTTCGGCCTGAAGATGGTGCTCGACGGACTGCCGTCAGGGACGGGGGATTGACCGGAGGTTGCTGCGGGCGAGGTCGATCATCCGGCCGACGCCGCCGTCCAGCACGGTCCGGGTGGCGGCCAGGGCGAAGCCGCGGACCTGGGCGGCGGTGATGTGCGGGGGAATGGACAGGGCGTTGGGGTCGGTGCGGACGTCGACCAGGAACGGCCCGGGGGAGGCCAGCGCCGTCGACAGAACTCCACGCAGCTGAGCCGGATCGTCGACGACCTCGGCCGGCACGCCGCAGGCACGGGCAATGGCGGCGAGGTCGGAGACACCGTGATCGGTCTCGAAGGACGGATAGCCGGCGACCATCATCTCCAGGCGGATCATGCCGAGCGAGCCGTTGTTGAAGGCGATGATCTTCACCGGCACGTCGCGTTCCCGAACGGTGCGCAGCTCGCCGAGCAACATGGTCAGACCGCCGTCGCCGGACATGGAGACGACCTGCCGACCGGGTTGGGCATGGGCGGCGCCGATGGCGTGCGGCAGGGCGTTGGCCATGGTGCCGTGCCGGAACGAGCCGATGATCCGCCGCCGGCCGTTGGGTGTGAGGTAGCGCGCGGCCCACACGTTGCACATGCCGGTGTCGACGGTGATCACGGCGTCGTCGGCGACCAGCTCGTCCAGCACCGCGGCCACGTACTCGGGGTGCACCGGCCGCATCTTCTCGACGCGAGCGGTGTAGGCCGACACCACCTTCTCCAGTGCCTCGGCGTGCTTGCGCAACATGCGGTCCAGGAACGACCGGTCGGTCTTCTGCCGCAGCAGCGGCAGCACGGCCCGCAGCGTCGCCCCGACATCGCCCTCCACGCCGAGGTCGAGCCGGGTCCGCCGACCGAGCCGGGCGGCGTTGTGATCGACCTGCACGGTGCGGGCCTGCGGCAGGAAGGTGTCGTACGGGAAGTCGGTGCCGAGCAGGATCAACAGGTCGGACTCGTGCGTCGCCTCGTAGCACGCGCCGTAGCCGAGCAGCCCGCTCATGCCCACGTCGTACGGGTTGTCGTACTGGATCCACTCCTTGCCGCCCAGCGAATGCCCGATCGGCGAATGCACGCGAGCGGCCAGCTCCAGCACCTCGGCCCGGGCGTCCCGCACGCCGGCCCCGACGAACAGGCTGACCGTCGACGCTTCGTTGATCTTGGCGGCGAGTTCCCGAACGGCTTCCTCAGCCGGCACGGCGACCGCCCGCGTCTCCACGATGTGACTGGTGCCGGTGGGATGGGCCGCCGGCTCGGCGGTCAGATCGCCGGGCAGCACGAGCACGGCCACCCCCTGCTTGGCCAGCGCCGTCTGAATGGCGATTCGCTGCATCCGGGGCAGCTGCTCGGGCCGTGACACCAACTCGCAGTAATCGCTGCACTCCAGAAACAGCTGCTGCGGATGCGTCTCCTGGAAGTAGTTGGTGCCGATCTGCGTCGACGGAATGTGCGACGCGATGGCCAACACCGGGGCCCCGCTGCGATGCGCGTCGTACAGGCCTTGGATCAGGTGCGTGTTGCCCGGCCCGCAACTGCCGGCGCACACCGCCAGCCGGCCGGTGAGCTGGGCTTCGGCCGCCGCGGCCAGCGCCGCCGCCTCCTCGTTGTGAACGTGCACCCACTCCACGTCCGGGGTTCGGCGGATGGCGTCGGCGATCGGATTGAGACTGTCCCCGACCAGTCCGTACACCCGGCGCACGCCGGCCTGCCTGAGCACCTCGATGAGCTGGTCGGCGACGGTCTGAGCCATGGGCACCCTTCCCCGGTCGATGTGGTGCGACTCACCATTGGCGGATCACACCGACGTCACCGAGGAATCTAGTGCCGGACATGCCGATGGCGCCCGCTCATGTGCGGGCGCCATCGTTGGCCTTGCCTATTCGCGCAGTGTGATTCAGCTGCCGTGGGCGGCCTGGAACTTGGCCACCAGCTCGGCCGGGATGCGGCCGCGGTCGGAGATCTTCTCCCCCTGGCTGCGGGCCCACTCGCGAATCGCCTGGTTCTGCGCGCGGTCGCCGCCCGCCTTCACCGCGGTGGTGCTGCCGCCCCGCTGCTTGCGGCCACCGACGCGCTGCGCCTTCTCGACGAACGCCGACAGGCCTTCGCGGAGCTTCTTCGCGTTGTCCTCGGACAGGTCGATGGTGTACTCGACACCGTCGAGACCGAAGGACACGCTCTCGTTGGCCTCACCGCCATCGAGGTCGTCGATCAGCTGGACGATGGTCTTCTGTGCCATGGACGTTTCTCCGTCTGGGTCGGAACGTGGCGTAATACTCGCTGTCAAAGAGGCGTGCCCCGTCGACGCGACTGCGGCCAGTCTAGTCGATACCCCGCACAAAATGACTCACCGACTCGAAACCAAATTGAGCGGCTAACCGGGTGGGGTCGGTCACGCCCGACCGGACGATCGGGCCGGAGTTGTCAAGAGGTCGGTCCGCCAGTGATGGGCCCTGGTACGCCGAACAGACCAGCGATGACAGTTGTCGTTGCCGATTCTTCACCGGATCAGGTGGACGTTAGGTCCGGATTCGGTCCACACCCCGGGATTGCGGCGTCATGCGAGCCCGCCTTGACCGGAGGAGGATGCGGTGGTGAGCGAACCCGATCCGCGCCGGTGGAAAGCGCTGGCGGTCAGCCTCGCCGCCGGCTTCATGAGCCTGCTCGACGTGAGCATCGTGAACGTGGCGCTGCCGTCCGTGCAGAACGGTCTGAACGCAACCGCCGGATCCGTGCAGTGGATCGTGTCCGGATATGCGCTCACCTTCGGGTTGTCGCTGGTCGCGGGCGGTCGGTTGGGTGACGTGCTCGGCCGTCGCGTCATGTTCCTCGTCGCATTGACGGCATTTGTGCTGACCAGCGCGGTGGCCGGGGCGGCGCCGAACGAGACGTTCCTGATCTGCGCTCGACTGCTGCAGGGACTGGCCGCAGGCTTGCTCACACCGCAGAACTCGGGCCTGATCCAGGATCTGTTCCGCGGCGCCGAACGCGGCAAGGCGTTCGGCCTGCTCGGCGCGACGATCGGCATTTCCACCGCGACCGGACCGGTGCTCGGTGGCCTGATCCTGGCCGCGTTCGGCGACGAGACCGGCTGGCGCTGGGTGTTCTACGTCAACGTCCCGGTCGGTGTGCTGGCCTTCGTGTTGGCCCTGCGCTGGCTGCCGCGCGCCGATCGCGGCAGAGTCGCATTGCGACACGAGATCGACCACATCGGCGCGTTCCTGCTCGGTGTCACCGTGCTCGGCCTGTTGCTGCCGATCGTGCGGACCGAGAGCGGTTCGGCCGGGTGGTGGTGGCTATTGGCTGTGCTCACGCCGGTTTTCGGAGTGCTGTTCGTGTGGTGGGAGCGACGGGTGTCGGCCCGTGGCGGCAAGCCGCTGCTCGACCTGCGGCTGTTCACCGAGGTTTCCGGCTACTCGTCCGGTTTGCTGCTCGGATCGGTCTACTTCTGCGGGTTCGCCGGCATTTTTCTGGTGATGTCGCTGTTCCTGCAGAAGGGTTTGCACTACACACCGTTGCAGTCGGGACTCACCGTGACGCCGTTCGCGGTCGGTTCCTCGATCATGGCGGCGGTGGCCGGCCGGCTGGTTTCCCGGCTGGGTCGCAAGGTGACGGTGGCCGGGCTCGGTCTCATCACGATTGGTCTGGCCGTGGTCGCGGTGGTCGTGCTACTGGCGCCGCAAGACGTGATTGGTCTTGCGATCGCGCTGCCATTGCTGGTGGCCGGAATCGGTGGCGGCGCGGTCATCTCGCCCAACACCACGTTGACCCTGGAATGCGTGCCGAACCGGATCGCCGGGGTGGCCGGTGGCGCGTTGCAGACCGGGCAACGGATCGGCACCGCGATCGGTACCGCCGTGCTCGCCACCGTCTTCTACTCGGCCGTGCAGCGCGGTTTTCCGGCCGCTGTGTCCATGACGTTGTGGTGCGCCATCGGATTCATGCTCGTGGCAATAGTCATCGCCGGGTACGAACTGCGGCGCACCACGGCCGGCCGGGCGACGGCCCGGCCGACCGCGGGCGATTAGCGGGAGTTGTCACGCCGCACGTTTCCGCGGCCGCTCGGGAACGACGGCGTCGATCAGGTCGGCGGCGATGTTCGAGCTTTCCGCATAGGCGAACCGCGGGTCAGGAGGTCTCTTCGCGGACCGCCTGCTCGTAGGCCCGCAGCGTCGCGACAAAGAGTTCCCGCTCGTCGGAGGTGAGCGGGGCCAACGCCTTTCGCCACGCGTTCGCGCTGCCGGACAGCCAGGCGTGCACGGCGTCCCGGTGCTTCTCGGCGATGCTCACGATGGTGCGGCGACGGTCGGCCGGGTCCTCGGCGCGGTCCAGCACGCCCTGCCGGCTCAGGTCGCCGACCATCAGGCTGGCCGTCGTCGGCGCGACCTCCAGCCGGGCGGCCAGCTCGTTGACGGTGAGCGGCCCGGTGCACTGGATCGAGGCCAGCAACGCGATGTGCCGTGGCGCCAGCGCGAAGTCGCGCAACTCGGCCGGCAAGGGCAGCTTCTTGGCCCGCGCCACCAGTCGCGGCATGAGCAGCACCAGCTCCTGGACGCCGGCCTCCACCGTTGACATACCTTTGACTCCAAACTAGCTTTGCTTGCAAAGCCAATATGTCTTGACGGCTCATCGTAGGGGGAGTTGCACCATGACCGTCCTCGTCACGGGCGCGCACGGCCGCATCGCGCAGGCCTTCATCACCCGCCTGACCAGCGCCGGAACGCCGTTCCGGGTGGCCAGCAGCCGGCCGGAGCCGGGGGAGGTGCGGCTCGATCTCCGCACCGGCGAGGGCTTGGCCGAGGCGCTCGACGGCGTCGACCAGGTGCTGCTCTACACCCAACCCGACGGCGTCGAGGCGTTTCTGCGGGCGGCGCAGGGGGTTCGGCACATCGTGCAGGTGTCGTCGGCCGCGGTGGTCACCGGCCGCGGCACGATCGCCGAGCGGCACAAGGTGGTCGAGGACGCGCTGCTGGCCTCCGGGCCACCGACCACCGTGCTGCGTCCCGGGGCGTTCGCCGGGAACACGTTTCGCTGGGCGGAATCCATTCGGACAACGTCCACAGTGGAACTCGTCCACCCGGACGCCCGGTACGCGCCGATCCACGAGGACGACATCGCCGCGGTCGCGCAGACCGTGCTCGACTCGGGCCGGCATGTCGGCGAGGCGCTCACACTGACCGGTCCCGAGCCGTTGAGCTACCGGCAGCAGGTGGCGATCCTGGCCGAGGTGCTGGACCGGCCGATCTCGGTGGTCGAGCTCAGCCGGCAGCAGGCCCTCGACCAGCGGCCGGCCTTCATTTCGGCTGAGGTGATGGCGGAACTGCTGGACAGCGACGCCCGCTACGTCGAGGGGCCGACGCTGCTCACCGACACCGTCGCGGCCGTCACGGGTGTGCCGGCGCGGGACTTTCGTCGCTGGGCGGTCGAGCACCGGGCGGAGTTCGAGGCACCACAAGGGTGAACTCCGCCCCGCCCGGACTGGCCACGTCGATGCGGCCGCCGTGCAGGACGGCGTTCTCGTAGGCGATGGCCAGGCCGAGGCCGCTGCCCTCGCCGCGGCGCGAGCGGTCACCCCGGACGAAGCGGTCGAACACCTTGGCCGCGAGCTCGGGGGACAGGCCCGGGCCGTGGTCGCGGACGATGACGCGGGCCTCGAACCGGGCGCTGCCGTCGATGGTGACGGTGATCGGCGCGGCCCCGTGGTGCAGGGCGTTGCTGACCAGGTTGCGCACGATGGTGTGCAGCCGGCGTGGATCGCCGACCACGACACCGTCGCCGTCGAGGCGGACCGGGATGTCGGCGGCCACCATCTCCACCACGTCGACGCAGAGTGCTTGCAGGTCAACGGGTTCGGGCCGGAACTCGGCGGCGCCGGCGTCGAACCGGGACATCTCCAGCAGGTCCTCGACCAGCGCGCTGAGCCGGCGGGACTGGGTGGCGATGAGCTCGGCCGAGCGGTCGGAGTCAGGCCCGCCAAGACCGTCGCCGGCGGCGATCAGCACGGCCATCGGCGTGCGCAGGTCGTGTGCGACGTCGGCGACGAACTGGCGCTGCTGCTCGTCCTTGCGGCGCAGCTCCTCGATGGACTCGCCGAGCCGGCGGGCCATGGCGTTGAACTCGCCGGCCAGATCGGCGAACTCGTCACGGCCCTGCACCGGCAGCCGGGTCTCCAGGTCGCCGGTGCCGAGCTGGCGGGCGGCCCCGGCGGCAACCCGGACCCGGCGCTGGATGCGACGTGCGGCCAGCAGCCCGAGGCCGCTGCCGACCAGGATGACCAGCACCGCGGCGGCGCTGAGCTCCAGCCGGATCTTGGCCAGCTCGTGGTCGACCTGCGCGGTGCTGTAGTACTCGACCAGCAGCATGTTCGGCTCGGTCTGGCCGACGAAGACCAGCTGCGGGCTGCCCTGGTAGGTGCCCTCGTAGTGGATCGGCGCGAGCTGCTGCCGCGCCAGCTCGACCTGCTCCTTGGGAATCACGGCAGGGGTGCCGGCGATCGTGAGATAGCCGTCGCCGTCCAGTGGGGACTGTGGGCCGGTGGCCGGATTGAGGTTGACGATGGACCACTCCAGCGCGAGCCGGCCGTGCAGGTAGTTGGCGGCACCGTCCACCTTGGACGGATCCTGGACCGCGGCGTGCGCCAGCCACTGGTGGATCTGCTGGGCGTCCGACTGGAAGTCGGCCGACGCGGCGTTTTCGAACCGGATCCGGATTTCGTTGACCTGCAACCGGTACGACAGATACGCCATGGTGCCGGTGGCGGCGACCGTGATCGCGACGACCGACAGCACGATCGACGTGCGCAGGCCGGGATGCCAGCGCCTCACGGCTTGACCAGGCGGTAGCCGAGCCCCCTCGCGGTGCGCAGCAGCGTCGGGTTGCCCGGGTCCGGCTCGATCTTGGCCCGCAGCCGGGCCACGGCCGCGTCGACCAGCCGCGAGTCGCCGGCGAAACCGTAGTCCCAGACCCGCTTGAGCAGCGTCTGCCGGGTCAGCACCTGGCCGACGTGGTCGGCGAACTCCAGCAGCAGCCGCATTTCCGTGGAGGTCAGGTGCAGCTCGTCGCCGTCCTTGGTGACGATCATGGCCTCGGCGTCGATGGTCAGGTCGCCGAACGTGTGCACGGCGTGCTGCGCCGCCGCACTGGTCGACGTGCGGCGCAGGATCGTCTTCACCCGGGCGTCCAGCACGCGAGGTTCGGCCGGCTTGACCACGTAGTCGTCGGCCCCGCCTTCCAGACCCACGACCATGTCCACCGGATCGCCACGGGCGGTCAGCAGCACCACCGGGACCGTGGACTTGGCGCGGATCTTGCGGCACACCTCGAAGCCGTCGATGCCCGGCAGCATCACGTCCAACAGCACCAGGTCGGTCGGCGTGCGGTGGTCGAACAGCTGCTCCAGCGCCAGTTCGCCGGTGTGCGCCACGGTCACCTCGTGGCCCAGTGCGGTCAGCGCCCGGGCCAGGGCCTCGGCCAGCACGGTGTCGTCCTCGACGAGCAACAGCTGGGCCACCGCGCCTCCTTCGTTCGGATACACAGTGGTTAGCACGAACGGCGTACCGGCGCTGCGCCGGGATGCGGCTGGCGGGCCGGCGGCGTGGCGCACAGCTCGAAGTGCCAGGGCTCGTTGTCGTAGCGGCGGTACAGGTTGTGCTTGTCCCCGTTGCGCTCCAGCCAGGCCGCGCCCTCGCACGGGCGGACGTCCAGCGCCAGGCCCTGCACGTGGCTCGACTCGTGTGGCGGCAGCACCCACTTGCGGGCCTCGTGGTGCGAGCCGGCGCTGCGCACCGCCTCCTTGTACAGGCGGTACTGCTCGGCGGCGTCCCGGTGACCCGAGGTCAGCCCGATCAGCTGGCCGTCCCGCCAGAACGCCTCGGCCCGCGCCGCCTCGAAGGCACACCGGGCCGCCGGGTGCAGGCCGGCCAGCGACTCGCGCGGGAACCGCAGGCCCAGCGCCCACTGGGCGGCGTGATGGCGGCCCGCTCCCCGGTGTCGCAGCGCCGCCACCGGCAGGAACACGCGAGCCAGTGCCTTGGTCGCGACTTCGAGCAGGATCGTTCGGGTCATACGGACAATCGTGGCCAGCCCGTGTGCTGGCTCCGACTTAGGAGTGTCACGGCTTTGTGACAGTCCCTCGGTCAGGCGCTGTAGCGGATCATCCACTCGGTGTCGGGGTCGACGCCGGTGAACTCGAACCGCTCCTGCGGCACCGTCTCCACGGTGTGGTCGGCCGGCACGCGCGCCGGCAGCGTGCCGAAGCGCTCGCGGCGGACGGCGGCGGCTTCGGTGTCGGTGAGCTCAGCCATGACTGCCTCCCTGTTTCCTTGCTGGCCGGAACTTGGCCCGGTAACCGCGGGCCGAGATGCCGACGTGCTTGGCGAAGTTGCGGCGAAGGGACTCCAGGGAACCGAAGCCCACCAGCACCGCGATGTCGGCCACCGCGTGATCAGTGGTCTCGAGCAGGGTCTTGGCCCGGGCCACCCGTTCCCGGGCGATCCAGTCGAAGATGCTCGTCCCGGTGGCCTGGCGGAACTTGCGCACCAGACTCCGTTCGCTCACGTGGGCCCGCGCCGCCAACTGGTTCAACGTGAGCGGCTGGTGCACGTGTTCCCGTAGCCAGCTGAGAAAATCCGGCATCAGCCGGCCGTGCGGGTCGCGAGCCGACCGGTCGCGGTGCGGCGCGATCAGCAGCCGGCCGATGGCCTCGGCGTAGGCGTCGCCGATGTCCAGCGACAGCAGGTGCAGCGCGATGTCCGCTGTGGACAGTGCGCCGCCGCAGGTGTGCACCGTGCCGTCGTCGACGAAGACCCGGTCGATTTCCAGCTGGGTGAAGGGAAACTCCTGGCGGAACGCCGCGGTGTAGAGCCAGTGGGTGGTGGCGCGACGGCCGTCGAGCACGCCGGCGCGACCGAGCAGGAAGGTGCCGCCGCAGAGGCCGACCATCCGCGCGCCGCCGTGGAAAGCGGCCCGCAGCAAGGACAACAGCACCCGGCTGCGTGGCGCGAACGGGTTCTCGACGCTGGGCACGAGCACCGTGTCGGCGGTGAGCATGGCGTCCATCGGGGCCAGGTCGCCCAGGTCGACGCCGCCGGGTAACGGCTGCCGGCGGCGCTCGCCGCACAGCACCACCTGGTAGCGCCCGGTCAGGTCGCCGGCGCCGGGGAACGGGCGGCGGCCGAACACCTGCTGCACCACGGCCACCTCCAGCGGCACCGAGTCCGGCAGCACCGGCACCGCGATCACGTGCCGGTCGCGGCCACGGGACAGCGGCGGGGACTTGACGGGGTGCATCGGCTCAGGCCGCGGCGACGATGGCGTCGCGCATGATCTGGAGCTGGCCGTGGTGCTGGACGACGTCGGTGTAGACGTGCAGCAGCGCGCCGGCCGTGTCGGTGTCGTCGCGGGCCGCGGCGACGTCCTTGGTCAGCTGGACGACGGTCTCGCGGACCCGGTCGAGCAGCGGCGCGACCGGCCCGGACGCGGTGAACTCGGCGTCCCGGTCGCGGTGGGCCGGGCGGCCGGAGACGACCTCGCCGACCCAGTAGCCGATCGCGCCGACGCTGTGGTTGAGCACCGCGTACGGCGTGTTCGCGCCGGGCAGCGGCAGGCGGTGGTTGGCCCGGTCGTCGCCCAGCTCGGCGACGATGTCGGCCATGCCGTTGAGCGCAGTGGCGAAGAAGTCGAGGTACTGCTCCCGCGTGATCACTGGCGTCTCCAGTCGGCACCTGTCGGACCGGTGCGGGATTCGCCGTTGACTATTGCGCACCGGTTAGAACGGTGCGCAGCATTGCACGGTGCTCGCACACCTGTCAAACTGGTGCGCATGGTTCACCGCTTCCCGTGCGACCACCCCGCGCTCGACTTCGTCGGCACCCTCCGCGGCCGCCGCAACGACGACCCGCTGGAGATGCTCGACCGGCCCGCCGCGCTCGACGCCTGGTACCGGGAGTCCAAGACCGTTGACGCCGGTCCGCCGGCCGGGCCGTCCGACCTTGTCGACGCGATCGCCCTGCGTGAGGCCGTCTATGCCCTGGTCGCGACCCGGCTGTTCGGCGACCCCGAGCGCCCGGCCGACGTCGACCTGCTCAACGAGTTCGCCCGCTCGGCCCCGGTCGCCCCGCAGTTGACGCCGGCCGGCCGGCACGTCGACGCCACCGCCGCGCAAGCGCTTGCCACCGTCGCCCGGGCGGCCGTGGACCTGCTCGGCGGACCCGACGTGCACCTGTTGAAGGAGTGCCAGCGGCCCGAGTGCAACCAGGTCTTCATCGACCGCTCCCGCGGTTTCCGGCGGGAATGGTGCTCGATGACCACGTGTGGGAACAAGGTGAAAGGCGCGACCTATCGCGCCCGGCAACGGGGGAATCTGGCCCCGGCGAACTGAGGTGTTGCCGGAAACCGCCTCGGTGGTGGCCGCCGGCCAGTAGGGTGCGACCCATGGCGTCCGTACGGCAGGTCCAGATCACTTTCGACTGCGCGAACCCCGAGCGGGTGGCCCGCTTCTGGTGCGAGGTGCTGGGCTACGTCGTCCCGCCGCCGCCGTCCGGCTTCGCCAGCTGGGACGAGTTCGACCAGGCGCAGCCGGTCGAGCGCCAGGGCTCGGCGTTCGCCTGCAATGATCCGGACAAGGTCGGTCCGCGGCTCTACTTCCAGCGCGTGCCCGAGGGCAAGGTCGCCAAGAACCGGGTGCACATCGACGTCCGCGCCGCCCCGGGGCTCGTCGGCGCTGAGCGCCTCGCCGCCCTCGAGGCCGAGCGCGACCGGCTCGTCGCCCTCGGCGCGACCTGCACCCAGGTGCTCGTATCCGACGACTTCAACGAGTCGTGCATCAACATGCTGGATGTCGAGGGCAACGAGTTCTGCCTGGACTGATCAGTCGCGCATGGCCAGCTTGGCCAGCTCGGCGTCGAAGTCCACGTGGTCCCACTCCGTGCCGGGCGGGACCTGGTCGTAGCTCAGGTCGAGGAAGGCCGCCAGCTCCTCGGCCGACGCCTCCATGACCGCCGCCCCGTCCAGCGTGGTCAGCACCAGCAGCACGGTGTCCGAGTCGACCACCGGGTTGATGTGCAGGTCGCCGTCGCCGGTCGGCGCGAGCAGGCCGTCGGCCAGCAGGTCCCGGGCGAAGATCCAGTCGATCTCGCCCTGACCGTGGTGGAAGGTCGCGGTCACCGCGTACGGGTCGGTGGGGTCGTAGCGCAGTTCGGTGGGCACCGGCACGGGGCCGCCGAGCATGCCTCGCAGGCCCACGGTGATGCCGACCTCGACGGTGACGGGTGCTGCGTTGTTCATGGCCGTGGTTCCTTCCGCTCGTGGGCCTCTGGTGGTGGGACGCGTCGGGCCGGTCCCCGTAACGCGAGTGCGGCTCAAATCACGCGACCGAGTGAGACCGCCGTCCCAAGGACGCCGCTGGTCATCCCCCTAGTTCTACATCCGTCTTACACGCTCGTTCTATACATGCGTGTGGGACGTGTGTATGGTTCGGGGTATGACACACGCCACGCAGACACCCCACCTCGCCGGACGGCGCGAATGGATCGGACTGGCCGTCCTGGTCCTGCCGCTGCTCCTGGTCGCCATGGACATGACCGTCCTCTACTTCGCCATCCCCGCCATCTCCGCAGCCCTCGCGCCGTCGGGCACCGAACAGCTGTGGATCATCGACATGTACGGCTTCGTCCTGGCCGGCCTGCTCATCACCATGGGCAACATCGGCGACCGCATCGGCCGCCGCACACTGCTCATCATCGGCTCGGTCATCTTCGGC
>DATJJB010000092.1:0-6428 GCA_035492655.1 Kutzneria sp.
CTGCCGCCGCGAAGAGATCGAGTGGCTCTACGGCGGCGCGTCACGGTTCTTCCCGGAGGAGTACGAGCGGTTCGCGGGCGGTGACCCCGACGTCGACCATCTGGTGGCCGACTACGCCCGACGGCTGGCGAGCCCGGACCGTGACGTTCAGGCGCAGGCGGCGCTGGCCTGGGGACGATGGGAGGACGTCGTGCTGTCGCTGGAGCCCAACGCCAGGCCCGGCGCGTTCAGCGGCCCGGTCGACGACGATCTGCTGGCCATCACCCGGATCTGCGCGCACTACTTCGCCAATGATGCCTGGTTGGACGACGACCTGATCCGGAATGCCGGCCTGCTGGCCGGCATTCCCGGCGCGCTGACGCACGGCCGCCTGGACCTGAGCTGCCCGGTGACGACGGCCTACGAGCTGGCCGCCGCCTGGCCCGACGCGGACCTGTTCGTCTGCGACCAGTCCGGGCACCGGGGCAGCCCGGCCAAGGGCGAGTTCCTGCGCGCCGCGCTGGCCCGGCTTGCCTAGAGGACGCCGCGGACGACCTGGTACACGTTCAGCACGGCACCGACCAACGGCACGATGGCGATGAGGCCGACGAACTCGGCGATGTCCAGCATCCGCGACCAGTACGGCGATCGCCGGCCGCGGTGGACGCGGGTGGCGTGGGCCAGGCAGAGGATCGCGGCGATCACCAGCACACCGAAGGCCATGAGCGCGCCACGCTGCCAGTCCACGAGCCACGCGCCGAGACGGGCCAGCATGACGAGGCCGGCGAGCAGCAGCACGAGCCGCTGGGCGGTGCCGGCGTAGGAACGGGAACGCAGCAGCCACACCACGCCCAGCACGCCGGAAAGGACGGCCGGCCAAGGGGAATCCTCACCCAGTAGGGCGAAGACGCCGCCGACGGCGGCCAGGGCCAAGGCGGCGAGCAGGCCGGTGAGGATGCGCTCGGCATTGGCGGTCTGGTCCAGCACATCGGGCCCGAGCGTGGGTTCTTCCTCGGCCCGGAACGAGTCGATGTCCGCCGGCACCCGCGGCAACGGCAGCTTTCCCAGGCGCAGAGCCAGCATCGGGGCCAACGCGGCCAACGCGGTGGCCGTGGCGGTCAATACGGCGGCCGGACCGGCGACTCCGACGCCGGCCAGCAGAACGATGGCCGACGTGATGGTCCCGGCTCCGGCGGCCACGGCCAGCCCGCCGAACCACGGCAGCCGATCCGACAGCAAAACCGCAGCCAGCACGCCATATCCGGTCAACGCGGCCAAGCCGGCGGCCAACGACGCAACGTCCAGGGACACGGCAAACGGCGGCACAGCGGTCAATCCGGCCAACAAAGCGGCACCCACGCCAGCAGCGGCACACGCGACGCCGGAACCGGAATCACCGTAGGCACGGGCCAAAGCGCCACCGGTCAGCAACAGGACCAGGGCGAACCCGCCACAGGCGGCGGGTGCGTACCAGGTGCCGGATAGCCCAGCGGCCAACAACACGGCAGCGCCGAGCAACGCGACAACGGCCGCCAGCTGGGCCGATCGGCGGGCGATCCGCCCGGCCCACGCGCCGGTCTTGGTGCCGGCGACGCTGGCGATGGCGTCCACGACGTCGTCGAACAACAGTGGCACAACTTGTCGCTCACGAGGGCTGAGATGCAGCACTTCGCCGTCACGCAGCCCGATCGCGGCGACGGTGACGCCCGGCGGGAACGGCGAATCGCCGAGCCGGGACAGCACCCAGCCCGGATTGTCCGGCGACGCCTGGCCTTCGGCCCCGGACAGCCGGACCAGCTGCGGCACCAACTCGGCCAGCGTGCTCTGCACCGGCAGCGCGACGTCCACACGCGCCCGGGGAGTGACCACGGTGATCCGGCGCGTCGTGGAGATCATGACGTGAACCGCTCCATCCGGCCGGCGGCCTCGATCACCGGCGCGAACCGGGCGCTGGTCGCCTCGGCCATCTTGCGCAGCCCGTCGTTGACCGCCTCCAGCACCATGTCCCCGAGGTCGCGGGCGTTGTAGCGGCGCATCGCCTCCGGGTCGATGTCGATCGCGGTGAACTGCCCGCTGCCCCGCAGCGACACGGTCACCTCGTTGCCGCGCGAGTAGCCCTTGACCTCCATGGCCTCGACGCCGCGCTGGATGCGCTGCACCTGCTCCTGCTGCGCCCGCACCTGATCGAGCAGGCCCTGCACGTCGACACCGGTCTCCAGGTCCATGATCCGCCTCTCACTCGTCGTCCGCGCGCAGGTGGAAACTGCCCACCACCCGCTGGAAGTCCGGCACCGCCCGCTCGGCCTGCGACGGCGTGCAGGTGCCGGCCAGCTCCACCACCACGTGCCCGTCGTTGTCCGGCAACGGAACCGACAGGTGCACCTGGTACTGCGCGAGCCGCTGGCCGCCGACCAGCAGGTCGATCACCTGCGCCACACCGGGAGCCGGCTCCTCGCCGACGTCCTGCCGGCTGCGCACCACGAGCTCGTCGGCCACCTCGGACAGTCGCGCGACGGCGGCGTCCACGGCGGCGTGAAGATCCACAGTGGACGCTGGTTCGCCGACGCCGACGGTGATGTTGGGCGTGAACTCCCCCTCGGGCGTGGGCAGCACGATGACCAGGGCCGCACCCGGAGCGCCCGACTCGGCCGGATCCACCGGAACCCAGCCGTCCGGCACGTCCAATGCCAAAGGCAGCTCTACCATGTCAACGCCCTCGCCGCCTGCGCCGCCGTGTTGCTCACGGACTCGTACGCCTCATGACCGTAGTGCGACGCCGTCTCCCACACCTTGGGCAGGTCCACGTCGATGTTCGCACCCAGGCTGGCGCCGACGCCCAGCGCCGCGCCGACCTTGAAGTTGACCTTGAGATGTCCGTTGTCCATTGTGGCCTGACCGTCGAACTGGGCACCGATGCCGGCCTCCAGCTCACCCTTCGCGCCCACGCCGATACCGGCAACGTCGACCCCGGCCGAGCCACTGATCTTGGCTCCGGCAAAGGCATCCAGGTGCGCCGCGACGCCGTGCGAGCTGCCGTCGAGGTGCCCGGCCAGCTGTCCGCCGACGTACGCGCCGGCATCACCCTTGGCCGTGACCACGCCGTCGGTCAGCGCGCCGCTGGCACCGATGTCGGCCAGCGTGCCCTGAACCTTGCCGTCCAGCCGGAACTCACCGCCATGCACGAGCGCCGCCGCATCCCAGGTCGCCCGCGGGCCGAGATAGGCATGGGCCTCGTCGACGTTGTCGCCGACCTTGGCGCCCCAGCTCTCGTCGCCGAGCACGCCTTCGCCCTTGAGCAGCGTGACGTCCGTGCTGTGCCAGATCTTCTGGCCGGTCGTGGCGTGCTCCGGCAGTTCGGCGTCGCCGAACGGCGTCTCGTCCTTCCTCGGCGCGCGGGTGCCGGAGAAGCCGTCCTCATTGAGCTTGTACCAGCCGGAGTTGGAGAACCAGGACGGCACCGACCGCGGTCGCTTGCGGCCGTCCAGGATCTCGTCGCCGATCCACGACAGCGAGCCCTTCTTCAGCTGCGTCAGATCGACCTTGACCTTGCCCGGCCCGTCGTCCTCGGCCTTCTCCACGGGCTCAGCGGTTTCCGCCTTCAACCCGTACAACTGGGCCAGCGCGTCGGCCAACCGCTGCCGCAAGGCGGTCGCCGACTTCACCGCCGAGTCGCCCAACTGCTGAGCGGCGTTGAGGAACGCCTGCTCCGAGCCGGCCGCCGCGGTCCGGGCCTCGTCACACAACACCCTGGCGTACTGGAGGAATTCGCCCCGGACAGTGTCCATTGCGGACATCGTCGTTTGGATCGCGTTGGCAGTCATGGACAACCGCTGCGACTCGGTCTTGAGCTGCTGGACGACGTCGTCGATGTCCTTGGTCAGCACGCCGGCCGCCGACTTGAACGCCAGCTGCGCCGCGCCCTGCCAACTGGCGTCGGACTTCCCGGCACAGCTCGTCATGTCCGACGACACCGCCGCCAGCTTCGCCGCGTCGTCCGCCTGCCGCTGCGCTTGCTGTTGCAGCGCCCCGGGATCACCGGTCACCTGCTTGGCGCACTCGTCGAGCACGCTCAGGTAGCGGGTGAGGACGGAGGCGACCACCCCGGAGATGTCGGTCACGACACCGAGACCTTGCCGGTGCCGGTCACCGAGATGTGCTCGGTGACGTGCTCGCCGTTGACCGGGATGTCCACGTCCACCTGGGCGTCATGGCCGGTCGGGATCTCCACCGTGGTCGACTCGCTGCCGATCGTCGTGGTCACCTTGATCACGCCGGGATCCGCCGGCGCGGTGGGCGTCGTCGGCGTGCTGACCGGCGGCGCGGTGGGGGTGGTCCCGGCCGGCGGGTCGACCGGGATCCACGAATCGGCCGTGCTCGGCGTCGTGCCCGTGCCGCCGAGCGCGGGCGGCGTGTAGCTGTACGGATTCGGTTGCGTCCCAACGGGAGTCGACACAGTCGAGGTCGTCGGCGTGGTGCCGACCTGCTGACCGGACGCCGAGGCGACCGGTGGCGGCGTCACCGGCGCGGTCACCGGGTTGCTCGTCACCGTCGTGGTCGACGGCGTGGTGCCGCCCGGCGTGGACGCCGACGCGGACTTGTTGCCGCTGAACAGCTTCTCCAGCTCCTGGATGATCTGCACCAGCGTGGTCAGCTCGGTGGCCAGCTTGGTCAGGCCCAACGTCTTGAGCAGGCCACCGATCGCCTCGATGAAACCGCGCAGCGAAGCCGACGTCGCGGTGGACAGCGCGACCGCCGCGGCATGCGTCCACGGGTTGGACATCAGCGCCGCGACCGTCGGGTTGACCGCCGAGACCACCGAGGTGTAGGCGGTCTGCGCGGTCTTGACCAGCGTGCCGGCCACGCCCAGCAGCTGCGCGCCGTTCTGCACCACCTTGATGATCTTCTCGAAGGACTGCAGCGAGTCGGTGATCTTCTTCAGCGCCGTCTCCGACGCCGCGCCCGACCACACCTGGGCCAGCTGCTTCTCCGCCTTGGCGAAGTCGTCCATCAGCGTGACGAACTGCTTGGCCTTGTCCAGCACGTGGGCCACGTGCGCGGCGATCTGCTCGGGCTGGCCGGTGACGATGCGCGGCAGGAACGTGATCGGCCCGCCGGAGCCCGCCGTCGCGTCCATCGCGCTGGAGTTCGGGAACGTGAACACGGTGGTCTCTCCTGTCAGGCCGGCATCGGACGGTAGACGCGGACCATCGCGAGGCCGCCGAAGTCCGGGGTGAGCAGGCCGTGGTTGTAGAGCTGGCCGCCGGCGCCGGCGACGCCGATGGCCGAATTGACCACCACCACGTCGCCCGCGTGCACGCCGCCGGGGATGTCGCCGAGGTTGCGGGCCACGCCCGAGTACACGCCGATCACGCCCACCTGGGCCTGGTGATCGGGGCTCGCGTCCAGCCAGTTGGCGAAACCCGTGCTGTCGTGGGCGAACTGGCCGGCCGACGAGTCGTGGCCGAGGCCGGCGTGGCCCAGATAGTCCAGCACGTTGGCCACCGAATGCGGATCGCCCGCGCCGCCGACGCTGTCGTTGAACGCCTGCGCCGCCACCAGGCCGGCCGCCGGGCTCGACCACAGGCTCGCCGTGTTCGCCGTGCCGGCCGACGGATCGCCACCGAAGCCCTTCGCCACCGCGCGGTCGGCGTCGTCGTAGGCGTCCGCGCTCTTGCGGATCAGGTCGTTGACCGCCTGCAGGCCCTTCAGCAGCGACTGCAACGCCGCCACCTGCTGCGCCTGCATCGCGACGTTGCCCGACGCCACCGCGTCGCCGATCATCGCGAAGGAGGTCGGCGCCAACACCAGTGCCTCCAGGTCGAGCACGGCGTTGACGGTCTGCATGATGATGCCGCCGATGTTGCCGACCGCGGACCGCATGGCCTCCGGACGCACCTCGTACTGACCGGTGTCCATCCCACTCCCTCCCTGGTCGGCGACCTTGTGAGACGCCAGAGTAGAGCGGACGCAAGGGCAATCCAGACGGCAGAATTACCCACTGTCCGCCGACCCGCCCCGATGCAGGGAAGGACGCCTTACCTGCGTTGAATGCAGGTAAGGCGTCCTTCCCTGCATTCCACCGGCTTGCTGACGGCAAAATTACCCACAAAGTTGCGGCCGTTGTGTGGGCAGAATGCCGTGGTGAGCGCGGTACAGACCAGGCGGGCGCCGCTCGAGCCGCCCACCGGCGAGATCATGCTGCAGTCGCCGCCGATGCTGCCCAAGGGCTCCAACCAGGGCGCGGTGCAGCTGCTGTTCTTCCTGCCGATGATGCTCGGCATGGGGGCCATGTCGTTCGTCTACATCGGACGCAGCGGCGGCGTGATGACCTACGTCTTCGGCGCGCTGTTCGCGGTGTCCATGGCCGGCATGGTGATCATGTCGCTGGCCCGGGGCGGCGCGGCCAAGAAGGCGCAGATCAACGAGGAGCGGCGGGACTACCAGCGCTA
>DATJJB010000093.1:0-3710 GCA_035492655.1 Kutzneria sp.
GTGCGTACCATTTGCGTGTGAGCCTTCACCTCTACGACACCGCGACCCGCAGTCTGCGGGCGTTCCAGCCTGCGCGCAGTGGAACCGTGTCGATCTACGAGTGTGGGGCCACCGTGCAGGGCGCGCCGCATCTGGGGCACATTCGGGGCGCGGTCAACTTCGACGTGCTGCGGCGTTGGCTGGAGCACGACGGCACTGACGTGCTGCACGTGCGCAACGTCACCGACATCGACGACAAGGTGCTGGCCAAGAGCTCGGAGGCCGGTCGCCCCTGGTGGGAGTGGGCGGCCACCAACGAGCGCGCGTTCATGGACGCCTACGACGTGCTGGGCTGCCTGCCGGCGTCCATCTCGCCGCGGGCCACCGGGCACATCACGCAGATGATCGAGCTGATGCAGCGCCTGATCGACGCCGGCAAGGCCTACGCCGCCGACGGCGACGTGTACTTCTCGGTCGCCTCGTTCCCCGAGTACGGCGCGCTGTCCGGCCAGAAGATGGACGAGGTCCAGCAGGGCGAGGGCCCGGTGCTGGGCGGCAAGCGCGACCACCGCGACTTCACGCTGTGGAAGAGCGCCAAGCCGGGCGAGCCGTCCTGGCCGACGCCGTGGGGCCCGGGCCGGCCCGGCTGGCACCTGGAGTGCTCGGCCATGTCCACCTACTACCTCGGCCCGGAGTTCGACATCCACGGCGGCGGCCTCGACCTGGTGTTCCCGCACCACGAGAACGAGCAGGCCCAGTCCCGCGCGGCCGGCGACCCGTTCTCCCGGTACTGGATGCACTGGGCCTGGGTGACCATGAGCGGCGAGAAGATGTCCAAGTCGCTCGGCAACGTCATGTCGATCCCGGCCATGCTGACCAAGGCCCGGGCCGTCGAGCTGCGGTACTACCTGGTCGGCCCGCACTACCGGTCGACCATCGAGTACTCGGACGCGGCGCTGGACGAGGCCGTGTCGGCGTACGGGCGGATCGAGAACTTCGTGCAGCGCGTGGTGCAGCAGACCGGCGGCGTCGAGCCCGGCGTGCTGTGCGCCGACTTCACCACCGCGATGGACGACGACCTGGCCACCCCGGCCGCGCTGGCCGCCGTGCACAGCACCGTGCGCGAGGGCAACGTGGCGCTGGACGCCGGTGACCAGGAGGCGGCCCGCGGCGCGGCCGGCTCGGTGCGCGCGATGATGGCCGTGCTTGGCATGGATCCGTTGTCCGAGCAGTGGTCCCGATCGTCCACAGCGGACAATTCGATGCAGCAGGCGCTCGACGTGCTCGTCGGCCACCTGTTGGAAGAACGGCAGCGGGCCCGGGCGGAGCGCGACTTCGCGACCGCGGACCTGTTGCGCGACCGGCTGTCCAAGGCCGGCGTCACCGTCGAGGACACCCCCGGCGGTCCTAAGTGGAGCTTGTGAGGATTTGACTGATGGCCGGTAACTCCCAGCGGCGCGGCGCCATGCGCAAGACTGGCACGAAGAAGGGCGCCGTCGTCGGCTCGGGTGGCCAGCGTTCCAAGGGCCTCGAGGGCAAGGGCCCGACGCCCAAGGCGTCCGAGCGCACCGGGCATCCGGCGCAGCGCAAGGCCAACGCCGCCGCCGCACGCAAGGAAGACCAGCAGAAGCGGGCCAAGCGCTCGGGCAACTCGGCCGAGACGGTCGCCGGCCGCAACCCGGTCGTCGAGTGTCTGCGGGCCGGCGTGCCGGCCACCGCGCTGTACGTGGCCATCGGCATCGACGCCGACGAGCGCGTGACCGAGTCGATCAAGCTGGCCGGCAACCGGGGCATCTCCGTGCTGGAGGTGGCCCGCGGCGAGCTGGACCGGATCACCACCGGCGCCATGCACCAAGGGCTCGGGCTCCAGGTGCCGCCGTTCGAGTACAGCCACCCTGACGAGCTGCTGCGGCAGTCCCGCAACAGTGGCGAGCCGCCGCTGCTCGTCGCGCTGGACGGTGTCACCGACCCCCGTAACCTTGGCGCCGTCGTGCGCTCCGCCGCCGCGTTCGGCGCGCAGGGCGTGCTGCTGCCGCAGCGGCGCAGCGCCAGCATGACCGCCGTGGCCTGGCGGACCAGCGCCGGCACCGCGGCCAAGATGCCGATCGCCATCGCCACCAACCTGACCCGGACGCTGCGCGACTGGGCGTCCGAGGGGCTCATGGTCATCGGCCTGGACGCCGACGCCACGATCTCCTCCGACGAGCTCGAGTTGGCCACCGGTCCGCTCGTGGTCGTCGTCGGCTCTGAGGGGCGCGGGCTGTCCCGGCTGGTGAAGGAGACGTGCGACCAGACCGTGTCCATCCCGATGGCCGCCGGGGTCGAATCGCTCAACGCCTCCGTGGCCGCCGGCGTGGTGCTGGCCGAGGTCGCCCGGCGTCGGCGGGCGGCCGGCCGGATCTGACGTTCGGCCGATCGGCCGCTCGGTCTTGGGTTAGGGTCGACCGCCAGCGTCCCTCACCCGAGGCCGAGGATGAACTTCGTCAGTCCGCTTTTCCTGTGGTACTTCGTGCCGGTCGTGCTGCTGGCCGTGCTCGTGACGCCACGCGGCTGGCGCAACGGCGTGGTCGCCGTGGCCAGCCTTTTCTTCTACGCCGCGGGCGCCGGGCCGACCACGTTGTTGCTGTTGTCCAGCATGACCGTCAACTACCTGGCCGGCATGGTGCTGGAGCCGGCGCGGAGCAAGCTGGGTGAGAACGACCGCAAGGTCGTGCTGGCCGGTGTGATCGCGATCAACCTGGCCGCGCTGGTGGTGTGGAAGTACGCCGGCTTCCTCACCGAGCAGGCCGACAACCTGGCCCGGCTGTTCGGCGGCGGCGTGCAGGTGGCCCAGGTCGCGCTGCCCATCGGCATCTCGTTCTACACGTTCCACCACATCTCGTACCTGGTCGACATCCACCGCGGCGAACGGGCCGCGTCGCGCAATCCGGTCGCGTTCATCGCCTACATCGCGATGTTCCCGCAGCTGGTCGCCGGGCCGATCGTGCGGTACCGGGAGATCGCCGATCAGTTGCCGCAGCAACGATTCCACCGGCTCGACGACTTCGCCGCCGGCTTCCCCCGATTCGCTCTGGGCCTGACCAAGAAGGTCATCGTCGCCGACCAGCTCGGCCCCGTCGTCGCCACCTGTTTCGACACCTCGCCGCACGACATGACCTTCGCCATCGCCTGGCTCGGCGCGATCGCGTACACCCTGCAGCTGTACTTCGACTTCTCCGGCTATTCCGACATGGCCATCGGTCTCGGACGAATGCTCGGTTTCCGCCTGCCCGAGAACTTCGCCAGGCCCTATTCGTCGGTCACCGTCACCGAGTTCTGGCGCCGGTGGCACATGTCCCTGTCCCGTTGGTTCCGCGACTACGTCTACATTCCCTTGGGCGGCAACCGTCATGGCGTGGCCAAGACCTACCGGAATCTCGGGATCGTCTTCGTGCTCACCGGTTTCTGGCACGGCGCCAACTGGACTTTCCTCGTGTGGGGCCTCTATCACGGGGCCTTGCTCGTCATCGAGCGTGGCCTCGAAACCGGCAAGTCCCCCGACATCCGTTGGCAGCGCCTGCTCCGCCGCGCCTCCACCCTTCTCTTGGTCGTCTTCGGCTGGGTCCTTTTCCGAGCCCCCGACCTCGGCCAGGCCATGGTCATGATGGGCCACATGCTCATCCCCGACTTCGCCGGCCTCGGCGACGTCGTCGGTCCCACCCTCAACAACCAGCGCACCCTCGTCCTGCTGC
>DATJJB010000094.1:0-8325 GCA_035492655.1 Kutzneria sp.
GCACCGATGAGACGGGCGGTGGTGCACCTGGTGCTGGTGCTGTCCGCGCTGTACAGCGTGCTCCCGCTGGTATGGCTGATCACCTCGGCCACCAAGTCGCTGGGCGACTTCTCCACCACCAGCGCGTTCGCGTTCGGCCACTGGAACCTCGGCGCCAACCTCAGCGCGCTATTCGGCCAGGACGGCGGGGTCTTCCTGTGGTGGATCCGGAATTCGCTGCTTTACGCCGGGCTCGGCGCGGTGCTCGGCTCGGTGATCTGCACCGCCGCGGGATACGCCATCGCCAAACTCAGCTTTCCGGGCCGGCGGCTGCTGTTCGCGCTGACGCTGGCCGGCGTGCTCGTGCCGACCACGGCGCTCGCCCTGCCGCTGTATCTGCTCGCGGCCCGACTGCACCTGGTGGACACGTTCTGGGCGGTGTTCCTTCCGTTGCTCACCAACCCGTTCGGCGTGTACCTGGCCCGGGTCTATGCCGACGCCGCGGTTCCCGGCGAGGTGCTGGAGGCGTCGCGCATGGACGGCGCCGGGGAGCTGCGCACGTTCTTCACCGTGGCGCTGCCGATGATGCGGCCCGGCCTGGTCACGGTCCTGTTGTTCCAGTTCGTCGGTATCTGGAACAACGTCTTCCTGCCCCTGGTGATGCTGACCGATCCCACGCTGTTCCCGATGAGCCTCGGCCTGTACCAGTGGAGCACCCGCGTGACCCAGTTCCCGCAGTACACGCCGCTGGTCATCACCGGTTCGCTGCTCGCGGTGGTGCCGCTGGTGCTCGCCTTCGTCCTGCTGCAACGGCAGTGGCGGTCGGGCCTGGCGACGGGTGCGGTGAAGTGACGAGGTGGACGCGCGGCGACTGGGTCGCCGTGGCGCGGCGGATGCTGGCCGCGCTGGAGCCGTACCGGTCGCCGTTGGGTGCGCGGGTGGATTTGCCGGGCCCGCCCAGCCGGAGCGGGCCGGCGTCGGACGGCCTGGAGGGGTTCGCGCGGACCTTCCTGCTCGCCGGGTTCCTCGTCGCCGGCGAAGGCGGCGCCGATCCCGATGGCTGGCTCGAGCGCTACGCCCTGGGGCTGGCCGCCGGCACGGACCCGACCTCCCCGGAGGCCTGGCCGCGCCTGGACGAACTGGCCCAGGCCAAGGTGGAGGCGGCCTCGATCGCCCTCATCCTGCAACTGACCCGGCCCTGGCTGTGGGACGGGCTGTCCCCGGGAGTGCGGGAACGGGTGGTCGACTGGCTGTCCGGCGCGATCGGCGGGTCCTATCCACCGATCAACTGGGTGTGGTTCCGCATCATCGTCGAGTCCTTCCTACGCGAGGTCGGCGGCCCGTGGTCGGCGGCCGACATCGAGGCGGATCTCGCCGTGCACGCGGGGATGCGTCGGTCCGACGGCTGGCTGAGCGACGGGCAGGAACGCGCATACGACCATTACGTCGGCTGGGCGCTGCACCTGTACCCGTTGCTGTGGACCCATCTGTTCGACGTCACCGGCTCGCTGGTCGTGGCCGGGATCCGTGATCAGTGGGCCGATGACCTGGCCCGCTACCTGGAGGACGCGGTGCGGCTGGTCGGCGTCGACGGGTCGCCGCTGCTACAGGGCCGCAGCCTCACGTACCGGTTCGCCGCCGCCGCGCCGTTCTGGGTCGCCGCGCTGACCGGTACGGGTGGCCTCGCACCGGGGGTCATCCGCCGCGCCACCACTCGGATGCTCGAACACTTCCTCACCAGGGGAGCGCTCGGAGCCAACGGCATCCTGAGCCTCGGGTGGGGAACGGAGTGGCCGTCGATCCGACAGGACTACTCCGGTCCCGGTTCGCCGTACTGGGCGTGCAAGGGAATGCTCGGCCTCATGCTGCCCGCCGACCATCCCGTGTGGACGTCTCCGGAGGAGCCGCTGCCGACGGAGGTCGGAGACGAGGAGCGGGTGGTGAGCGCCCCGGGGTGGCTGCTGTCCGCCCGGCGTGACAACGGCTTCAGCATGGTGCTCAATCACGGCACCGACCATGCGCTGCCCGGGGATCTGCGCTCCGACACCCCGCTGTACGCGCGTCTCGGCTACTCCACGGCCACGATGCCGCCGTCGTCGGGGTGGTCCCGGCCGCTGGACAACACGGTCGCGGTGATCGATTCCGGCGGCCGGGCCAGTCACCGTGCGGGCTTTCGCACCCTGTTCGCCGAGGAGCGTCCGGGCGGCGTCCTGCTGGCGGCCTCCAGCGGGCCGGTTCGCTGGGTCGACATCGACGGCGACCGCTCCCATGACCATGGCAAGGGCCGTAGTGGCCCGGTGACGCCCGGGCCGGTGGTCACGGTTGCCTCCGTGCTGCGTGGAGGCACCGAGGTTCGACTCTGCCGCGTGGACGCTCGAGAACCGGACGCACGCTGGCAAGCGGTCCAGCTCGGCGGCTGGCCGGTGTCCGGCGACGACGAGCCGTTGTGGGACAACGATTCGTGCGTACAGGTCGGGCGGCTTCGCTCCGAACTGCGGCCGCTGAGGGGATTCCGGCGCGCCGGCATGCTCGTCGAGCAGGACGTCACACCTCTCGGGCGCTGGACCGCGACGCCGTGGCTGGCGACCGAGAGCGCGGTTCCGCTCGGTGAGGTGCTGGCCGCCCTCGTGGTGCTCGGCCGCGGTTCACCGCCGCCGGTGCTGCGCGTGGTGGCCGACCAGGTGGAGCTCACCTGGCCGGACGACCACCGGATCACCTTCTCCCTGCCGGAATTCGGGGATGGGCAGTGCCCCTGACACAGCAGGGCCTCGGCGGTGATGGGAAGGTCGCGGACGCGGCGTCCGGTGGCGTGGAAGACCGCGGTGGCTCCGGCCGGAGCCAGCTCGACACGCTGCTGGCCGGCTACCGACCGTTCCGTGGCGTCGACCCCAGATGATGCGGGTCAGCCAGATCAAGTTCTTCGCCGACGGCATCCCGACGACGGCCGAGACGGCCTGGCTGCACCAGCCCTATCTCGACGGCCGCAACGGTGGTCTGCTGCTCGACGGGGCCACCATCGACGAGCAGGTGCGGACGCTGCACGAGCTGATCAAGGTGTCCGCACAGCACGGTTTCCAGGTCGGCACCCACTCGACCGGCGACGCCACCATCGACGCCGTCGACGGCTATCTCGCCACGTTGGGGCCTTCAAGCCGCGGGAATTCGCGTCCATTCCTCGTTCATGTCTCGGCGAGCCCGGCCCGATAGGCGAGGATCACCAGGTGCACGCGGTCGCGCGCGGCCAGTTTGAGCATGAGGCGCCCGACGTGGGTTTTCGCGGTCCCGGCGGTGATGTGCAGTCGCAACCCGATCTCGGCGTTGGACAACCCGGCCGCGACCAGAGCGAGGACTTCCCGCTCACGCGCGGTGATCGCGGTGATCAGGTCCGCACGCGGGGACGGCCGGTCCGGCCGGGCCGCGAATTCCGCGATGAGCCGGCGCGTCACGCCAGGAGCCAGTAGCGCGTCCCCGGCGGCGACCACCCGGATCGCCGCCAGCAGCTCGGCCGACGGGGTGTCCTTGAGCAGAAAGCCGCTCGCACCGGCGCGCAGGGCCGCGAACACGTACTCGTCCAGGTCGAATGTGGTCAACACGAGCACCCGCACCCCGGCCAGCTCCGCGGTGATCCGCCGGGTCGCCTCGATACCGTCCAGTTCCGGCATCCGGATGTCCATCACGACGACGTCGGGCCGGTGCGCTGCCGCCAGCCGGACCGCCTCCGCGCCGTTCGCGGCCTCCCCGACGACGGTGAGATCGTCGGCCGAGCCGACGATCTCGCGGAACCCGGCCCGCACGAGGGCCTGATCGTCGGCGATGAGCACCCGGGTCACCGGCGGTCCCCGTTCGGCAGCCGCGCGACTACCTCGAAACCGCCGGACGTCGGGCCGGCGCGCAGTTCGCCGCCGCAGAGCGCGGCCCGCTCGCGCATCCCGACCAGCCCGTGCCCGCCGGGGCCGGGCGGGCCGCCGCGGCCGTCGTCAGCGACCGTCAGCAGCACTGCGTCCGGTCCGTAGACGATCGTGACGCGGCACGTCGGGGTCCCAGCATGCTTGACCACGTTGGTCAGGGCCTCCTGCACGATCCGGTACGCCGAGACGTCGACCCCCGCGGGCAGCGGCCGTGGCGTGCCGCGTACCACGACATCGACGGTGACTCCGGCGGCCGCCGTGCGCGCGACCAGACCGTCCAACCCGGCCAGGCCCGGCGCCGGTTCGAGCGCGCTCCGCGAGTCGTTGTCCCGCAACACACCCAGCATCCGGCGCAGCTCGGCCAGCGCATCGCGGCCGGTGGTCTCGATGACGCCGAGCGCGGCGGCCGCGGCGGCGGGCTTGCGGTCGAACACCAGCCGGCCCATGTCGGCCTGGACGGTGATCACGCTCATGCTGTGCGCGACGACATCGTGCAGTTCCCGCGCGATGCGCAGGCGCTCGTTGGCGACCAGCACGTCGGCTTCGCGTTCCTGTTGCTCCGCAAGCGCTTCCGCGTACCGGTGATACTGCGCCCGCAACATTCCCACACCCCACCCGATCACCACGACGGCACCAGGGAGCAGGACCGTCACCCACTGTCCATTCCAGACGGACACGGCGAGGGCGACCACGGCCAGGATCGCCGCGAGCGCCGCGTACGCGCGGCGGGAACCCCGCGACGCGACCGAATACGCGACCAGCGCCATTGGCACGGAGGCGAACGGCACCACCGGCACCACCGACGTCGCCAGCGACATGCCGAACGCCGGGATACCCAGCCCGAACGCCACCCACGGCCGCCGTCGGCGCAGCAGGAGCGGCACGGCAAGGACAGCGGCGCCGAGAAGACCGATCCACCGCGACGCCGGCGCCGCGTCGCTGTGGCCGCCGAGTAGCGTGCCGCCCCACACCAGCGCGACCGCGACGGCCGCAAGGCAGTCCAGCGCGAACCAGTGCCCCGGGCGAAGCCGCCGCAGCAGCGGCGGGCGCACGTCGATCCCCATCGCCCGACCGTAGCCGGGCCGCACTGCCGGGCGCATCACTCTCCGGACGTATGCCCACGGGCATACGCCGTGGGGTGCCTGCCCGTGCGGCGATGACGGCTGCGCCGCCGTCCCGGCACGGTGGAGCGACCAGACAGGGGAGTGCCGATGATCGAAGCCGACGAGCTGACCAAGACCTACGGCCGCCGCCGCGCGGTGGACCAGCTGACTTTCCGCATCCTGCCCGGGCGGGTGACCGGGTTCCTCGGACCCAACGGTGCGGGCAAATCCACCACCATCCGGTTGATCCTCGGCCTGGACTCGCCGACACACGGCCGTGTGCGGATCGACGGGCGGCCTTACCGCGGGCTGCACCGGCCGTTGCGGCAGGTCGGGGCGCTGCTGGACGCGAACGCCGTCCATGGTGGGCGCCGCGCCCACGATCACCTGCGCTGGCTCGCGCAGACCAACGACATCCCGCGCGGCCGCGTCGCCGAAGTGCTGCGCCTGACCGGCTTGGCCGAGGTGGGGCATCGGCGGGTCGGCGGGTTCTCGCTCGGGATGAAGCAGCGGCTCGGGATCGCCGCGGCCCTGCTCGGCGACCCGGAGATCCTGATCTTCGACGAGCCGGTCAACGGCCTCGACCCCGACGGCGTGCACTGGATCCGCGGGCTGATCCGGTCGCTGGCCGCCGAGGGCCGCACGGTGCTGATCTCCAGCCACCTGATGAGCGAGATGCAGCTGACCGCCGATCACGTGCTGATCCTCGCCCGCGGCCGGCTGCTGTCGGACTCCGGCATGGCGGAGTTGGTCCGCTCGGGCGGAGGCGACGTGCTGGTCCGCGCCACCGGTGACACGCCGCTCGCCGCGCTGCTCACCGCGCGCGGGGCCACAGTGGCACCGGAACCCGGCCACGGCCTGGCGGTGACAGGTCTCGACCCGGGCGAGATCGCCGCGCTAGCCGCCAGGCACGGCATCGCGCTCGTCGAACTGACCCCGCGCGTGCCGTCGCTCGAGGAAGTCTTCCGCCGCATCACCGATCCCGAACTCCAGTACCGCGCCGAGCCGCACCCGGAGGACGCCCGATGACCCTGTTCCCGACCAGCCTGGTCGCCGCCGAGTGGACGAAACTGCGCTCGGTCCGGTCGACTCCGTTGATCCTCGCCGTCGCGGCGGTCGCAGCCGTCGCGATCGCGGTGTTGCAGGCCCGCTCGACAGTCGGCGCGTGGGACGGCTGGGGACCGCGCGCCCGCGCCGAGTTCGATCCCGTGTTCACGACGTTCACCGGATGCCAGGTGGCACAGCTGGCTTTCGGCCTGCTCGGCGTCCTGGCCGTCACCGCGGAATACGGCACAGGCACGATCCGCGCGACCTTCGCCGCGGCGCCTCGACGTGGCCGGGTGCTCGCGGCGAAGCTGCTCGTCCTCGGCGCCGTGGCCCTGGTGACCGGGCAAGCAATGGCGTTCGCTGCCTTCTTCGCCGGGCAGTTCGTGTTGGCGAGCAAGCACTTGGACGTCGCACTCGGCGACCCGAACGTCCTGCGCGCGGTGCTGGGCCAGGGTTTCTACCTGGGCACCGTCACGATCCTCGGCGCCGCGATCGGCGCCCTGCTCCGGCACACCGCGGGCGCGACCGCACTGACCACCGGGCTGCTGTTCCTGTCCACCATGGTGTTCAAGGCGATCTCCCCGGACGGTTCCACGGCACTGATCCACTGGGCTCCGGCCGCGGCGGCAGAAGGCCTGACGTGGACGACGTTCCACGACCCCGACTGGCCGACCGCGGGATTCGCCGTGGTCGTCTGCCTGACCTACCTCACCGTCAGCGTCACGGCGGCGGCCTGGCGCATGACCCGCCGCGACGTCTGAGCCCGGGCTGCTTCCCCAAAGGTCAATGACAGCAACGATCACAACCCGAGGAGAGCTCGTGAAAGTGCATCGCATGGGACGTCTCGCAGCCCTGGGCATCACCGCGTTGTGCGTGGCGGGATCCCTCCACACGGCCAACGCCACCCCGGCGGCGGGGCCGCTCCAGCTCACCCTGCCACCACCCACCGGACCCCATTCGGTCGGCACGGTGTCCCTGCATCTCGTCGACCCGTCTCGGCATGACCCGACACCCGCCCGGAACGCGCCACGGGAACTGATGATCAGCCTGTGGTATCCGACCGGCCACATCGACGGTTACCCGGTGGCGCCCTGGCTGCCGGCGGGCGCGGCCACCCAGTTTCTCGCCGACAGCGGGCTCACCCCCGGTCAGGTCCGGCTTCCGCTGACCCACGGCCACGAGGGCGCTCCGGTCGATCCGCACGAGGGCCGGCTGCCGATCGTGGTGTACTCGCCCGGCCACGGCTCCGTCCGGTCGGCGAGCACAGTGGTGGTGGAGGAACTGGCGAGTCGGGGTTATCTGGTGGTCACCATCGACCACACCTACGACGCGGAGGCGGTGGAGTTCCCCGACGGCCATGTGGTGCGCGGGTTGCCCGACGGCGCGGAGGCCGATCCAGCGCGGACGCGGGTGGCCGACACCCGGTTCGTGCTCGACCAACTGCGACTGCTCGGCACCGGAGGCAATCCCGACGCCGAACACCGCGGACTGCCCGACGGCCTGCGTGGTTCGCTGGATCTGTGCCGCATCGGCATGTTCGGCGAGTCCGCCGGCGGCAGCGCCACCGCCAACACCATGTTCGAGGATCGCCGGATCACGGCCGGCCTGAGCATGGACGGTCCGATGTTCGGTCCGGTGGTCACCGGCGGCCTTGATCGGCCGTTCCTGTTGATGGACGCCAACCGAACCAGCCGAAAGCTGCTGCCCGACCAGCAGACGTTCTGGTCGAACCTGCGTGGTTGGCGCCTCAACACCGGACTTCCCGGCGCGGCACACATCTCCTACGGGGACGAGGAACTGCTCGTGCCGCAGATCGCGCCGCTGCTCGGCTGGTCCCAGGAAGAGATCGACAAGCAGATCGGCACGCTCCGGCCGGAACGCGTCGAGGCCGTGCAGCGGGCCTACCCGCTGGCCTTTTTCGATCTGCATCTTCGGCACGAGGGCCATTTGCTGGACGGTCCATCCCCTCGGTACCCGGAGGTGACCTTCATTCCCTGAGCGGCAACGGGGGAGTCCGGTTCGGCCCCGGTCACCCACCAGGCCGACACCGCTGGGCAAGAGATGTTCGATTGAATTCGAACGTCCTCTTCTGTCGCTGGTCGCGCAGCGGGCGTCCGCTGTTGCCGATGACAGCTGCCACCGGCGGCCGACCCGGCCGGTCCCGCGATCCCGCTGCTGGCCGCCGCTGCGGTGGTGCTCATCATCGTGCTGACCGGATTGAGGGTCAGGACGGCGGCGGGACCCAACGGGGTCTCGGTCCACTGCGGGGCGTTCGGCTGGCCACGCCG
>DATJJB010000095.1:0-35242 GCA_035492655.1 Kutzneria sp.
ACCCGGCTGGGCCAGCGTGGCGTGCTGGACATCCCCGACGTCGAGCTGGCGGTCCTCCAGCTCTCCGGCCTCGTGCTCTCGCCCAACCTGGTGTACGGCGCCTACGGTCAGACCCCGGGCAAGAAGTTGGCCGACCGTCTGATCGTCGCCGGCGTGGACATGTTCCTGGCGTACTACGGCGCGGACTGAATTCAAGCGGCCAGCGACGCCCTGACGGCGCCGCGCTAGAAGCCGAACAGGGACCGGGCGTTGGTGTCGAGGATCTTGGCGGCGTCGCCGGCGTCGAGCTCGCGGGTGATGTAGTCGACGGCCGACTGGTACTCCTCGTGGGCCTGGTACGGGAAGTCGGTGCCGAGCACGAGCCGGTCGGCGCCGAAGGTGTTGACGGCGGCGCGCAGCGCGGGGGCGTGGTTGTGGCCGACGGTGTCGAACCACATCCGCCGGGCGGCGAGGCTGGGTAGTTCGGGAGTGCCGGGGGCCTCCCAAGGAACCTGGTGGTCGGTGCGGGTGATCAGCATGGGCAGCGCGCCGCCCAGGTGGGAGGCGATGATCTTCATGTTGGGGAAACGGCTGGGGATGCCGGCGAGGATGAGGTGCATGACGGCCACGGTGTCCTCGATGGGGGCGCCGATGGACCACGTCAGGTTGTGCCCGGCGATGAGCTCGGCCCCGGCGCCCTCGCCGGCGGGATGCACGTAGAGCACGCTGCCGCGGCGGTTGAGCTCCTCGTACAGAGGCTCGAACAAGGGGTCGCCGAGGCTGCGGCCGAGGATGGACGTGGTGACGGCGGCGCCGACCATGCCGAGGTCGTCGAGCGAGCGGGTGAGCTCCTTGAGTGAAGCGTCGACGTGCGGCAGCGGCAGGGCGGCGAAGGCGCGGAACCGCTCGGGATACCTGGCCACGATGCCGGCGTACTCGTCGTTGACCAGCTGGGCGGCCCGCACAGCGTCGGCCTCGTCGGCCAGGTGCGGCGAAACCGGCGGCACGGACAGTACTTGCCGGTCGACGCCGGCGGCGTCGAGCTGGGCGAACCGGTCGGCCAGCTCCGCATCGGTCGACCCGGCCCCGGTGCCGCGCTGGGCCTGCGTCGGCACGCCGAGCTCGGCCATCAGGTCCAGGTAGCTCTCGCTCCACAGGTGGGCATGCACGTCGACGCGCATCTCGGGTGCCTCCGTTCAAATGAACTGTTCCGTACAGTTCACTTACGGCCTCGACGGTACGCTCTGTGGCAGTGCTGTCAAGTGGGGGAGCAGACGTGACTGACGCTCGCGTGGACACCGTGGTCGACACCGTATTCGGGCACCAGCTGGCCGACCCGTACCGGTGGCTGGAAAAGGGGCCAGAGCTGCGCGAATGGGCACTGGCCCAGGGCGTGAAGACCACTGAACACCTGGCCGGCCTGCCGCTCCAGCAGCAGCTGCGGGCCCGGATGGACGAGGTCACCAGGGACACGGTCGAGGTCACGGCCTTCGCCATGGCTGGCGACCGGGTCTTCTTCCTGCGCCAGACCGGTGCGGTGCCGGTGCTGGTGGTCCGCGAGGGCGACGAGGAGCGGGTGCTGTTCGACCCGGCCACGATCGAGGGCGACGAGCACAGCTCGATCGAGTTCTTCGCCCCGAGCCCGGACGGCCGGCTGGTCGTCTGCGGTCTGGCCCAGGGTGGCTCCGAGCAGTCTCATGTGCACGTGCTGGACGTGGCCACCGGCGAGCTCACGCCGACCGAGATCAGGCATTCGCTGCACGGCTACCCGGCCTGGCTGCCCGACGGCTCCGGCTTCTTCTGCCACCGCTACTCGGCGCCTGACCCGGCCGTGCCGCCCGGCCGTCGCCGCGAAGACAGTGCCACCTGGTTCCAGCCGATCGGTGGCGGCGAACCGACGATCGCCTTGCGGCGCGGGCACAATCCGACGTTGCCGATGGAGCCGGTCGACCGGGCGTACATGGTGCTGCCCAAGGACTCCGAGCTGGTGTTCACGGTGATCTCGCACGCCGCGTCGAGTGGCTCGGTCAGCGAGGAGCTGACGGCTTTCTCGTTGTACGCCACCGAACGGGCCGGCCTGGCCAACCTGGCGGCCTGCCCGTGGCGCAAGATCATCGATCGAGCCGACGAAGCCAACGCGTACGCGATCCACGGCGACACGATCTACGTCGTCACGCACAAGGACGCCCCGCGCGGCGAGGTGCAGGCGTGGTCGCTGGCCGACGGCACGCGCCGGACCGTCGTGCCCGGCGGCGACCGGTCCCTGCTGGGCGTCAAGGTCGTCGGCGACCATCTGGTGATCCGCGAAGTCGACGCCGGAACCGCCCGGATGCGGCGAATGTCCTTGACCACCGCCGAAATCGAGGACATCTCGCTGCCGGCGGGCGGGGCGATCGCGCAATGGACGGCCCATCCGGACGGCAAGTCGGCGCTGATCGTCTTCAGCTCGTGGACGCAGTCGGCCACCGCCTATCGCTACGACGGCGAGCTGCACGACACCGGCTGGATTCCGCGCTCCACAGTGGACTTCTCCGACATCGAGATCACGCAGCTGCGTGCGCCGGCCCGTGACGGCGTGCTGATTCCGATGACTGTGTTGCACCGCAAGGGACTTGCGCTCGACGGCAACAACCCGACCATGATGAGCGGCTACGGCTCGTACGGCATCCTGCTGCGCCGCGCGTTCAACCCCCGGCTGCTGCCGTGGCTGGAGCGGGGTGGCGTGTACGCGGTGGCCGGCATCCGCGGCGGCGGCGAGTACGGCGAGGAGTGGCACGAGGCCGGCCGCCTGCTCAACAAGGAAAACACCATCACCGACTTCATCGACTGCGCCGAGCACCTGGTCGCCACCGGCTACACGAGCCCGCGGCGGCTGGCCGGCCACGGCGGCAGCGCCGGCGGCATCCCGACCGGCGGCGCGCTGGTCCGCCGGCCGGACCTGTTCGGGGCCATGGTGTCCGAGGTGCCCGTGTTCAACGCCACCCGTATGGAGTTCACCGAGAACGGGCCGGTCAACGCGCCGGAGTTCGGCTCGGTCGGCACCGAGGACGGCCTGCGGGCGCTGCTGATCATCGACAGCTACCTGCGGGTGGTCGATGGCACCGAGTACCCGGCGGTGCTGATCACCGCCGGCCTGAACGATCCCCGGGTGGTGGCGTGGCAGCCGGCCAAGATGGCCGCCCGGCTGCGGGCGGCGACCTCCTCGGACCGGCCGGTGCTGCTGCGGGTCGAGGAGCACGGCGGTCACGGTCTCGGGTCGACCCGGGCCCAGCGCAATGCCCTCATGGCCGACATCTTCGCGTTCCTCGCGGCCGAACTCGAGCTTTAGTGGAATTCAACTCAAGGGCGGCAGCCGTGTTTATCCAGGCCCGGTCGAGACATATCGGCGGCTCGTTGCTGAGCGTATCCGATCGTGCCGGGAAAAGTGCCGCCGCGGGCCGCGGTAAACGATGCAAACACGATGGTTGTGGCCATATTCGCAGGTAGTCGAGCTGCGTAGCGTTACGTCGGGCCCCGCCGCGAACGCCGTTCGTGGCGCGGGCCCGCGGCGTGACACCCCGCTGGCCGCTGTGGCATCCTTTCCCGTAGTCGCAGGTGATGGGCTATGTCCGGACACAAATCCGGGAGTGTTCCGCCCTACCGCTGAAAGGGTGGATCTGGGGAAGGAAACGGTATGGGCGTGCAGCTGCTCGGCCCGCTCGAGTTGGTGGTCGATCGTCGACCGGTGGACATCGGAAGTCCGCGCCAGCGCGTGGTGCTGGCCATGCTCGCGCTGAACGCCAATCGGGTGACGACCGTCGACCAGCTCATCGACGCGGTCTGGGACGACGCGCCGCCGGCCTCGGCGCGCAGCCAGATCCAGATCTGCGTTTCCGCGCTGCGCAAGCTGATGAGCCCGGAGTTCACCATCACCACCCGGCCGCCCGGCTACCTGTTGGAGATCGACCGGGCCGAGCTGGACAGCGAGTTGTTCGCGCGCAAGGTGGCCGCGGCCAAGCAGTTGGCCGACGACGGCGAGCTGGCCCAGGCCGCCGACGCGCTGCGCGCGGCCCTGGCGCTGTGGCGCGGCCCGGCGCTGGCCGGCGTGGACAGCGATGTCGTGCAGCGGGATGCCGCGCGCCTACAGGAGCGCCGGCTGCTGGCCGAGGAGGAAAGGCTCCGCCTCGAACTGGCGCTCGGCCGGCACGAGGAGATCGCCGGCGAGCTCCAGGCCCTGATCGACGACCAGCCGTTCCGCGAGCGCCCGTACGCCTTCCTCATGCTGGCCCTGTACCGCGCCGGCCGGCAGACCGAGGCCCTCGAGGTCGGCCGCCGGGTCCGGGCCACGTTGATCGAAGAGGTCGGCATCGAGCCCGGTCAGGAGCTCCAGGACCTGGAGCGAGCCATCCTCAACCGCGACCCGGCGCTGCTGCTGCCAACTCCCACGGTGGTGGCGTCGCCGAAGGCGACGATCACCCCGCGCCGCACCGCCGACCAGGCCATCCCGCGCCTGCTGCCGGCCGGCATCGCCGACTTCACCAGCCGCGAGGACACGGTCGCCGAGATCAAGCAGGTGCTGGCCGACGGCGACGACGTGGCGCTGCGCATCGTGGCCATCTCCGGCAAGGGCGGCGTGGGCAAGTCCAGCCTGGCCATCCGGGCCGCGCACGAGCTCAGCGACACCTTTGTCGACGGTCATCTGTATGCAGACCTGCGGCCCGCCGGGGCCGACGACGACACCGCCGCACTGCTGGCCCGGTTCCTGCGGGCGCTGGGTGTGGCCGGCTCGGCCATCCCGGACGGGCTGGCCGAGCGGGTGGAGATGTACCGCAGCAAGGTGTTCGGCAAGCGGCTGCTGGTCGTGCTGGACGACGTGACCAGCGAGCCGCAGATCCGGCCGCTGCTGCCGGGCAGCCCGACCTGCGCGGTGATCGTCACCAGCCGCACCCGGCTATCTGAACTGTCCGGTGCACATCGAATCGACCTCGACCTGTTCGACGAGGAGCAGTCGCTGCGCATGCTGTCCCGCATCGTCGGGGCCGAACGCATCGACGCCGAGCCGGAGCACGCCCGCGAGCTGGTCAACTTCTGCGGCCGGCTGCCGCTGGCGCTGCGTATCGCCGGGGCGAGGCTGGCGTCCAGACCGCACTGGCGGGTCGTGAGCCTGACTCGACGGCTGCGCAGCGAGGCGCACCGGCTGGACGAACTGACCCACCGCGGCCTGGTGCTACGTACCAACATCGGGCTCACGTACCGCAGCCTGTCCCGCAGCGCCCAACAGCTGTTCCGCCGGTTCGCACTGGTCCAGGCGCCCGACTTCCCGGGTTGGGCGGCGGCCGCGCTGCTGGACACCGATCTGTTCGAGGCCGAGGACATCCTGGAAACGCTGGTCGACGCGCAGATGCTCGACACGGTGCTGTACCCGGGCGAACAGTTGCCGCGCTACCGGTTCCACGACCTGATCCGGGTGTACGCCGCGGAACAGTTGCTGGCGGTGGAGAGTGCGCAGGAGCGGGAAGAGGCGTTGGGGCGGCTGCTGGGCGCTTGGCTATCGCTGGCCGAGCAGGCGCATCGCATGGAGTACGGCGGCGATTTCACTGTGCTGCACGGCGAAGCGCCGCGCTGGACGCCGCCGGGTGAGGCCGAGATCATCGACAACGTCGTGACGTGGTGGGAGACCGAGCGCCGGTCGCTGGTCGCGGCGATCAAGCAGGCCGCCGCGGCCGGGCTGGACGAGGTCTGCTGGGACCTCGCGCACACCGCCGTCACCCTGTTCGAGACCAAGGGCTACTTCGACGACTGGCGCGAGACCACCCAGCTGGCGCTGGAACTGGTGGAGCACAAGGGAAACGACCGCGGCCGCGCGGCGATGCTGTACTCACTGGGCACGCTGCACATGTCGCAGCAGCGGCTGGCCGAGGCCGACGCGTGCTTCACGACCGCGCTGGGGCTGTTCAACGCGGTCGGCGACGTGCATGGGCGGGCCATGGCGTTGCGCAACATGGCCTATGTCGACCGCCTGTCCGGACGGCTCGACCGGATCCGGGACAAGTACACCGAGTCTCTTGAACTGATGCGTTCAGTTGGCGATCGGGTCGGCGAGGCCCATGTGCTGTGCAACCTGGCCCGCATCAACATGGACGACCGTGACCTGACCGGTGCCCGTGCGCGGCTGGAACTGGCGTTGCAGATCAGCCAGCAGGTGCGCTGCCTGCGTATGGAGGCGCAGGTCCTCAAGCAGTTCGCCACGCTGTACGGGCAGACCGAGGACTTCGAGCTGGCCCGGCAGATGCTGCACCGGGTGCTGCGCATCGTGCGGGACGTGGGCGACTGGATCGGCGAGGCGCACGCTCTGTACAGCCTCGGCCTCGTTCGCCACGGGGAGGGCCGGCTCGACCTGGCCGAGACCACGCTCCAGCACGCCTTGACCGCGTCTCGACGGGCGGCGCAGGACAAGCTGGAGACCGAGGTGCGGCACGCACTGGACCGGCTCGCGGTGGCCATGGGCACTCGTCCGGAGGCGGTTATCGCAGCTCAGGGCACGTGATAGTCACGCGATAGCGATCGCACAGCGCGTCCTTCCAGAGTCGTGGGCATGGATCCCTGGTTCCAGCGGGGAGGGCCTCGGCAAGGGGAGGAACCCAGTCATGTCGCACCGACTCTGCACGTCGCCGCACTGCTCCGTGCAGCCACGCCACGCGGCGCCCGGCCGGAATCTGTGCACGCCCTGCCGGGACCAGCTGGCGGACGTGTTGACCGTGCTCGCCGACCACTACGACGAGTGCGCCCACGAACTGCGGCTCGGCTGGCGGCGCAGCGGGGAACGGGTGCGCGGCGGCATGATCGGCGGCATCCGGCTGTCCGACGCCATCCTGGACGTGCGGGCCGACATCCTGTCCATCCTCACCAGCTGGACCGCGATGACGGTGCACGAGCGGGGCCTGCCGGCGCCGAGCCGGGACGTGCACGCGATGACCGCGGTGCTGCGCCGCAACATCGACTGGCTGGCCGCGCACCCCGCGGCCGGCGACTTCGCCGACGAGATGACCGACCTGCTGGCCTGCGCCCGCGAGGTGGTCAACCCGGACCGCGCGCCGCTGCTGCACCTGGGCCCGTGCCCGCAGCCGGGTTGCGAGCGGCCGGTGCACGCGACCGTGCAGACCAAGGACCGCACCTCGCGGCCGGTGATCAGCTGCGCCGCCGGCCACACCTACGACGCCGACCAGTGGCGCGCGCTCGCGGCGTGAGAGGGGAGACCGTTATGACCATTGTGGACATGGGGATCGCCGGCTTCGGCCTCGCGTTCGGCCGGGACCAGAGCGTGGCCGACACCGCGCCGCAGTACGTGCCGGACCCGGACCGGGTGCTGAAGTGGGGCTGTCACACCTATCACCGCGCCGACGACGACGTGCATGCCACCGACCTGGCCGCGGCCGCCGCCGAGGAGGCGATGGCCCAGGTGTCGGTGACGCCGGACCAGGTCGACCTGGTCGTGCTGGCCATGTCGGAGATGCCGGAGTACGCGCACTTCGACAGCGCCGCCGCGCTGGCCCGCAAGCTGAAGATCGAACGCACGCAGACGTTGCTGCTCAACGAAGGCTGCGGCTCGGGGATCACCGGCCTGTACTACGTCGCCTCGTCCATGGTCATGCAGCCGGAGATCCGGACCGCGCTCTTCGTCGCGGTGAACCGGGTCGGGGAGTTCCACCGGAACCGGATGAACGTCAACAACTCCGTGCACAGCGACGGGGCGGTGGCGACTTTGGTGCGGCGCGGGCATTCCTCGTACAAGTGGCTGGCCACCGAGCAGTTCACCGACCCGGAGTACTGCGACCTGCTGCGCACCGACTTCGGCGGCACGCGCTTTCCGACGCCGCCGGACGGCCGGTTCGGCGTGGACACGCCGTCCGGCTACGAGAAGATCCACGAGCACTTCGACCGGGATCCGCGCCGGCTGCGCACGTTCCTGACGCAGCGCAACGAGCGGATCCTGGAGATGATCGACCGGGGCTGCGCGCGGGCCGGCATCAGCCGGGACGACGTCGACCACGTCATCTACGTCAACGACAGCGCGCAGGCCATCGCCGCCATCGCCGACCCGCTGGGCATTCCGCCGGAGCGGACCAACGCGGCGATCTCCCCGGCGCACGGTCACATGGGCGCGGCCGACCAGCTGGTGTCGTTGGCGCTCAAGGCTCGTGGCGACGAGTTCAAGCCGGGCGAGATCGTGGCGCTGTGCGGCATGTCGACCGGAATGCACTGGTGCGCAACGCTCATCCAGGTCTAGGGGGACCGATGGAACTGCTCGACACGCTACGCGAAGCCGTTCGTGACGGCCGCGCGCCGGACGCGGCCACCCGGGCCGAGTTGGCGCGGGTGACCGATCCGGCGGTGCTGCGGCGCGCCGGGAAGACGTTGGCCGGCTTGGGCAGCGAGGTGCCCGGGCTGCGGCCGTTCCGGGTGGCGGTGTTGTGCACCGGCACGATCGGCCCGTACGAGCCGATCCTGCGGGCCACCCTGGTCGCCGCCGGCCTGCTGCCGAGCATCGAGCCCGGCCGCTACAAGATGTTCGAGATGTCGTTGGGCTCGGCCGAGTTCGGCGATCCGGACCTGGTCTCGTGCCTGCTGGACGAGTCGTACTTCCTGCCGCCGCAGTGGTCGGCCACCGACATCGAGGGCCTTGGCGAGTACGTGGCGCAACGGTTGGTGTCTTTGCGGTCCACTGTGGACGCGGCGACGGACCGATCGCCGGCCACGATCCTGCTGCACACGTTGCCGTTGCCCGGCACCATCCGGGACGCGGTGATCAGCTGGCGGGACCGGGCCCGGCTGAGCCGGATCTGGCACCAGCTCAACGTGGAACTGCTGGCCCTGGTCGACCAGAACCCGCAGGTCGCGGTGCTGGACCTGGTGAGTGTGTTGGGCGACAAGGCCGTCGCGGCCCGCGACGACCGCCTGCACCGCTACGGCGACCTGCCGTTCAGCGACGGTGCGCTGGCCCTGATCGCCGACCAGACCCGGCGATTCGCCCAGGCCAAGGCCGGCCTGTCGCGCAAGGTGCTGGCGCTGGACCTGGACAACACGTTGTGGGGCGGGGTGATCGGGGAAGTGGGCGCGCAGGGCGTGCAGCTCGGCGGCCTCTACCCGGGCAACTGCTACCGGCAGCTCCAGGAAACCGTGGCCACGCTGCGGGATCAGGGCGTGGTGTTGGTGCTGGCCAGCAAGAACGACGCCGACCTGGTGGACCGGACGCTGGCCGAGCACCCGGAGGCGGCGCTGCGGCCGGAGGCGTTCTCGGCGCGGATGGTGAACTGGCAACCCAAGGCGGCCAACCTCGCCGCCGCGGCGGACACCCTTGGCCTGGCGGTGGGTTCGTTCGTGTTCATGGACGACTCGCCGTTCGAGCGCGGGCAGGTTGCGTCGGAGCTGCCGGAAGTCGCGATCCTGTCCGCCGAAGGCGATCCGGCGCACCACATCAGGACGTTGGTCGAGCACGGCTGGTTCGACGTGCTGGAACTGACCGACACCGACCGCAAGCGGCCGGAGTTGTATCGGACGAAGGCGCTGCGCGCCGACTTCTCGTCCTCGTTCGGCTCGCCGGCCGACTACCTGCGAGCGTTGGACATCGAGCTCACGCCGGCGGAGGCGACCGAGTTCACCGTGGCCCGGATCGCGCAACTTGCCGGTCGTACCAACCAGTTCAACCTGACCGGCGTTCGCTACGACGAGGCCACGACGGCCGCGCAGAGCGTCAGCCCGGACCACCTGGTGGCGTCCTTCTCGGTGCGCGACCGGTTCGGCGACGAGGGTGTGGTGGGTGCGGTGTGGGTGGACTGCGGCCCGGACGTCTGGGCCGTGACCAACCTCGTGCTCAGCTGCCGTGTGCTCGGCCGTGACGTGGAAATCGCTCTGGCCGCTTGGATCGCGGCCCGTGCGCGAGCGGCTGGTGCCTCCACTGTGGAGGGACGGTTCGTGCCGTCCGGCCGCAATGGCGTGGCTGCCGACTTCTGGACCAGGGCTGGCTTTCAGCCCACCGACAATGACGAGATCTTCCGGCTGGGGGCCGACGACACCGTGCCCGCACCGGACTGGGTCTCGGTTTCCGAGAGGAGCGAAGTTCACTCATGACCACCTCGACCTCCGTCGAGCAGACCGTGCTCGACGTGCTCAGCCAGATCCTCGACACCACCGCCGACGAACTGCGTGCGCAGCCCGCACTGGCCAGCCACGACTGGGACAGCTTCAGCTCCCTGGAGGCGCTGGCCCAGCTGGAGTCGGCCCTTGGCGTCCGCTTCGACCTGCGGTCGTTCAACGCCGCGGTCACCGTCCACGACGTGATCGCGCTAACTCAGTAGTACCCCAACCGAAAGAGGCGTGACATGTCAGTCACGAGGACCACCAACCCGTGGACCGCGCTCGCGGCCCTGTGCGTCGGCTTCTTCCTGATCATGATGGACACCACCATCGTGAACGTCGCGATCCCCGACATGCTGGCCGACCTGCACGCGGACCTGAACGGGATCACCTGGGTCAACAGCGTCTACCTGCTGGCCTACGCGGTGCCGCTGCTGGTCGCCGGCAGACTGGGCGACCAGCTGGGCCGCAAGCGGGTGTTCGTGGCCGGCATGGCGGTGTTCACCGCGGCCTCGCTGTGGTGCGGCCTCTCGACGGGCGTCGGCATGCTGGTGGCGGCGCGGGCCGTGCAGGGGCTGGGTGCCGCCATCATGGCCCCGCAGACCATGGCCTTCATCGGCATCCTGTTCCCGGCCGAGCGCCGTGGGGCGGCGCTGGGCGCCTGGGGCGCGGTGGCCGGCGCGGCCACCACCGCGGGCCCACTGCTCGGCGGGTTCCTGGTCAGCAGCCTGGACTGGCACTCGATCTTCCTGGTCAACGTGCCGATCGGCATCGGCGGCATCATCGCCGCGCTGCGGCTGCTGCCCGGCGAGCAGGAGAAGCGGGCCCACCGCTTCGACTTCCTCGGCACCGTCCTGTGTGGACTCGGCCTGTTGGCGCTGGTGTTCGGCCTGCAGAACGGGGCCCAGTACCACTGGGGCACGGTGGTCGGACCGTTCACCGTGCCCGAGTTCATCGGTGTCGGTGTGCTGCTGCTGGTGGCGTTCGTCTGGTGGCAGCGCCAGAACACGGCGGAGCCGCTGATGCCGCTCGGCCTGTTCCGGTACCGCAACTTCAACGCCGCAGTGGTGGCCACCACCACGATCTGCTTCTCCCTCATGGGTTTCTACCTGCCGCTCACGCTGCTGTTGCAGTCCGTGCTGTTGCGGACCCCATGGCAGGCCGGCCTGTTGATGGTGCCGATCGCGGTCGGGGCCGGTGTGATGGGGCCGATCGCCGGCACGCTGTCCGACAAGATCAGCGGGAAGTGGGTGGTGCTGACCGGGTTCGTGCTGTTCGCGGTGGGCATCACGATGATCGCGCTGACCGCGTCGCCGAATGCCAACCTGGTGGTGCTGGTGGTTGCCCTGGCCATCTGCGGCATCGCCACCGGCATCGCCTTCGCGCCGATCGCCAACGTGGCCACCGGTGACCTGCCGCCGCAGCTGATGGGCGCGGCCTCGGGCGTGTTCAACCTGACCCGCCAGGTCGGCAGCGTCGTCGGCACGGCACTGGTCAGCGTGCTGCTCCAGGCCGAACTGGCCGGCGCACCGACCACGGATGTGGCGGCGCGACAAGGGCTTGCGCACGCGGTCGGCAGCTCCCTGCTGCTGCCGGTGGCCGTGCTGGTCGTCGGATCGTTGGCCTGTCTGGCGATGACCGCCCGCAAGAAAGTCGTCGTGCCCGAAGTTGTTTCCCGGCAAGAGACCCCGGCGAAGGCCACCGCCTGACGCCGACCCCGACTTCACGGAGGCCGATCGCCATGACACGTCAACTGCTGCCCCCGCCGACCGACGAGACGGTGCCCAGCCGCGAGGATCTGGTCGCCCGCGCCGCAACGCTGCGCGAGCAGCTGTGGGCGGACGCGCCGGAAGCCGACCGCACTCGGCGGCTCACCGACGCGGCCGTGGACGCCGTCACCGCCGCCGGGCTGAACCGGCTGATGACGCCGTGGCGGTTCGGCGGTTACGAGACCGACGTCCGGACGGTGCTCGACGTGAGCATCGAGATCGGCAAGGGCTGCGGCAACTCGGCCTGGGTCAACGCCGTCCACAACAGCGGCAACTTCGTCGTCGGAATGTTCCCGGACCGGGCAAGGGAAGACGTGTGGGGGGAGAACCCCGACGCCCGCACGTCCATGGTGCTGGTCGCGCCGTCGGCCACCGTGGAGCCGGCTGACGGCGGGCTGGTCGTCACCGGCAAGTGGGGCTTCGCCTCGGGCTCCCTGCACGCGGAGTGGATCCTCGTGCTGGCCGGCAAACCTGACTCGCAGCTGCTGCTGGTTCCCTTGTCGGACTTGACGATCGAGGACACCTGGCACGTCGCCGGCATGCGCGGCACGGGTTCCAACACCGTGGTCGCCGACCGGGTTTTCGTGCCGCGGCACCGAGCTGTGCCGTACCGGCCGATCCTGGACGGGCAGCTCCCGGTGGTCCGCGAGGACGAGCCCCTGTACCGGACCACGCTGTCCGGTGTGCTCCAGGTGTTCCTGCTCGGCGGCATGATCGGCGAGGCGACGGCGGCGTTGGACTTCGTGCTGGACAAGGCGCCCAACCGGGCCATCGCCTCCTCCACGTACGCCAGCCAGTCCGATTCCGTGCCGTTCCAGGTGTTGGTGGCCGAGGCGGCGGCGTTGATCGACACCGCCCGGCTGCACGCCACCCGCGCCGCCGACACGATCGACGCCCGGACGCCGCTCGATGTTCCTACCCGCGCGCGGATGCGCATGGACGCCGCGTGGACCGTGCAGAAGTGCCGCGAGGCCGTCGATCTGCTGATGACCGCGCACGGGACCTCGGCCTTCGCGGAATTCAACCCGCTGCAACGGATCTGGCGGGACCTGGGCGTCGGCAGCCGCCACGGCGGCTTCGGCGGCCAGATCCCGCAGGAGGTCTACGGCAAGGCGCTGCTCGGGCTGGACCCGCGGCAGGCCAGCTACCTGCTCTGATCGGAGGTGACACGATGATCGTGCGCATCGACCATGTCGGCTTCGCCACCGACGACCCGGCCGGCCTTGCCGGCCTGATGACCGACCTCGGCCTCGGCCTGACCGACGAGGGCACCGCCGACGAGTACGGCGTGGCCTGCGAGTTCTGGTGCGACCCCCAGGGCACCGCGCTGGAGCTGGTCAGCCCCACCCGGGAGGACTCGGCCATCGCCGGCCGGTTGTCGTCATCGGGCCCGGGCCTGTACCACCTCGCCCTCGAGGTCGACGACCTCGAGTCCGAAATGGACCGTCTGCGCGGCGCCGGCCTGCTCCAGGTCGACCGGCAGCCGTGCCAGGGCGCCCGCCCCGGTATGCGGGTGGCCTTCCTCTACGCCAAGCGACCGGCCGGACTGCTGGTCGAGCTCGTCCAATACCCCGCTACCACGAGGAGCTGACCATGACCAGCACGCAGTACGACTTCGCCCGCGCCGACTTCAACTCCGTCTACCTCGGCGGCCAGCTCATCGAGGGCGCCGGCATCACCAGGGTGCCGTGGGACATCGAGGCCGAGCAGCCCGCGGTCGTCGACTTCCACAAGCTCGGCCGGTTCCGCGGCGAGATCCTCGACGTCGGCTGCGGCCTCGGCGACAACGCGATCTACCTGGCCCGCCTCGGCCACAAGGTGACCGCCATCGACGCCGCGTCCGCCGCCATCGAGCAGGCCCGGGTGCGGGCCGCCGGGCTGGACATCGAGTGGGCCGTCACCGACGCCACCGACCTGTCGGAGTACACCGGTAGGTTCGACACCGTGCTGGACAGCGCCCTCTACCACACCCTGGATGCCGTCAACCGCAAGCGCTACGTGGCGGCCATCCACCGGGCCACCGCGCCCGGCGCCCGGCTCAACCTGCTGTCCTTCGCCGCCGTGCCCGGCGGCATGCCCGAGCCGCTGGCCGTCGCCGAGCAGACCCTGCGCGACGACCTGGCCGAGGCCGGCTGGACGATCACGTCGCTCGGGCGGACCCGGTTCGCCGGCGCGACCGAGGCCGTGCTCGGCTTCCTGAACAAGGTCGGCGCCAAGCCCGTTTTCGACGAGCTCGGCCGGGTCACCCTGCCGGTGTGGACCGTGCAGGCCGACCGCGCCTGAGTGTGCTTATCCAGAAAGGAAACCACTGCCGATGAGGGAACTCACCGACCACGTGCGGGGCCCGGTGTTCCAGCGCGGGCAGGACGGCTACGACGACGAGCGCGCCGGCTTCCAGACCGCGTTCCACCACTCGCCCGAGGTGATCGTCGGCGCGCTGGACGCCGAGGACGTGCAGGCGGCCGTGCGCTACGCCGCGGCCAACGGCAAGTCGGTCGCCGTGCAGTCCACCGGGCACGGCGTGTCCGTGCTGGCCGACGACGGCGTGCTGATCACCACCAAGCGGCTGGACAGCGTGCGTATCGACCCGAAGTCGCGGACCGCCGTCATCGGCGCCGGCGCCAAGTGGGCGCAGGTGGTCGAGAAGTCCGAGCCGCACGGCTTGGTGCCGGTGAGCGGTTCCGCCGGTCACGTCGGGGTCGTCGGCTACACGCTGGCCGGCGGTCTCGGGCTGCTCGGCCGGGAGTTCGGCTACATGGCCGACTGGGTGCGGTCCGTCGACGTCGTGACGGCCGACGGCTCGCTGCGCCACGTGACTGCCGCCACCGACCCGGATCTGTTCTGGGCGTTGCGCGGCGGTCGGGACAACTTCGGTGTGGTGACGTCGATCGAGGTCGAGCTCCAGCCGGTCAACGGCATCTACGGCGGCGGGTTGTACTTCGACTTCGCCGACGCGCCAAGGGTGTTGGAGTTCTTCCGGTCGTGGACCGCCGATCTGCCCGACACCATGACGTCGTCGTTGGGCACGATGGGCTACCCGCCGCTGCCGGTCTTCCCTGAGCCGTTGCGGGGCAAGCACATCGTGCACATCCGCTTCGCCACCACGGACAAGGAAGCCGGTCCTGGCCTGGTCGCCCCGTGGCTGGACGTCGCGCCCGTGCTGTTCAACCACCTGGGCGAGATCGCCTACAAGGACGGAGGTTCCGTCTACCGGGAGCCCAACTTCGCGCACTCCTACGACGGCAACAGCGTGCTGCTGTCGGAGCTCCCGACCGAGGCCCTGGACGCCATCCGGGAACTCGCCGGGCCGTCGGCCGAGGTCCCGGTGATCGTGGACCTCCGTCACCTCGGCGGCGCGCTGTCCCGCCAGCCCGAGGTGCCCAACGCGGTGTCCTTCCGGCAGGCCCAGTACATCCTCCGGCTGCTGTCGCCTTTGGACGGTCTGGACCTGGATGTCGTACGGGCCACGCACGACAAGGTGTACCGCGTCGTCGAACCGTGGACCCTCGGCCGCTCGCTCAACTTCACCTACGGCGAGCGGGGTGCGACGGAGTTCGTCGAGTCCATGTACGACAAGGCCACCTTCGAGCGGCTCCGTGAGCTCAAGGGGGTCTACGACCCGGGCAACCTGTTCCGGCGCAACCACAACATCGCGCCGGCATAACACCCGATGGGCCCCGCTCTCGAAGAGAGCGGGGCCTGTTTTCAGCGGAAGGCCGCGATGTGCTCGTCGGCCCACTGCTCGATGCTCCGCGCCGGCTTGCCGGTCACCTGTGCCACGGTGTCGTGCACCGGCAGCGCGGAGGACGGGTCGGCCGCGGTCTCGGACCAGTCCCGCAGCAGGTCGGCGGCGATACCGGGGCGGAGGAACCTGCCAACGGACTCCCGCCACTGGTCGGCGGTCAGCTCGTCGAAGGTGATCTCCTCGCCCAGCGCCGCACCCAATGCTTGCGCCTGCTCGATCTGCGACACCTGGGCGGGCCCGGTGAGCATGTACCGAGCGCCGGCGTGACCCGGCTCCAGCAACGCGGCGGTGGCCACGTCGGCGATGTCGGCCTCGTGGATCGCGGGGCAGGTCGCGGCGGCGTAAGGGGCTCGCACGAGCCGGGAAGCCTTGATCGTTCGGGCCCACCACAGCATGTTGGTCATGAACGGCCCGGGACGCAGCATGGTCCACTCGAGCCCGGCCGCCTCGACGGCGGCCTCGGCCTCGACGTACTGCGCGTACGTCCAGGATTCGCGGTCACGCAAGGAAAGCCCGGCCGTCCAGGCACCGGAGAGGAACACCACGGTGCGCAGACCGGCCTCGCGAGCCAGCTGCGCGATGGCGGGCACGACATCCAGTACCGGGAACAGATACAGCGCCTCGACGCCGTCCAGCGCTCGGCGAACGGCGTCGAGGTCGGTCATGTCGCCGGGCACGACGTCGACGTCCGCCGGCAGCCGTGCCTCCGCCGGCCGGCGGACCAGGGCCCGGACACCAGTCCCGGCCTCAAGCGCGTTGCTCACGATGTGCCGGCCGATGTTGCCGGCAGCCCCAGTCACCAGAATCGCCACGGAGCCCAGGCTAGGAACGAAAACCCCGGCGGCAGAGCGCGGTCCAGCCAGGCTCGACCGAAGCCTCAGTGAGCGGCGAGGTAGGCGTGTTGCGCGGCGAGCTCCCGAGTGGCGACGGTCAACGGGAAAGCCGTGAAGCCGTGCACGGCCTCGGCGACAACCTCCAGCTCACAAGGGTTCCCGGCGGCCCGCCAGCGGGCGGCCATGAACAGGGAGTCGTCGAGCAGCGGATCCCGCGTGCCGACGACGAACCGGGCGGCCGGCAGGTCGTGCAGGTCGGCGTACAGCGGGGAGATGTCGGGGGAGTGCAGCTCGGCCTCGGACAGCCCGGGATAGGACTGCGCGCGGAACCACTGCTCCGACAAGGTCCCCGTGACGAGGTTCTGCTCGCCGAACGCGCGGGCGCTGGGTGTCAACGCCATATCGTATACACCATACGAGAGATGGGCGGCGCTGAACGCCCGGTGCTGGCCGGACTCCCGCAACCCCAGCAGGACCTGCACGGCCAGCTCGGCACCGGCCGACTCCCCGCCCAGCAGCAACCTGGACGTGCCGAATTCGGCCTCCGACACGGAAATCAGCCACCGGGCGGCGTCCACGCAGTCGTGGACGGCGGCCGGGTGGGGATCTTCGGGGGCCAGCCGGTAGTCGACCGACACCACGGCCAAGGACGTCTCCTGAGCCATGGCCCACAGGCGCACGTCCTGGTTGCGGGCGGACCCGAGGACCCGCCCGCCAGGGTGCATGTGCAGGTAGACGCCGCGAATGTCGGCCGGCTTGAACACCCGCACGCAGACCTCGCCGTCGCGACCGGGCACGAGACGATCCACGCCCTCGGCCAGCACCTTGGGCGGCGGGAACACGCCGAAACCGGCCCGGAGCTGGGCGATGTCCTCGACCTGGTACACCTCGGGCACCGGGGCCAGCGTCTCGGCCAGCCGCTGGTTGAAGGCGATGGTCTCCTCGGCCACGTCCTGGCCGGTGGTCACGATCGACATCGGGCCAGTATCGCCGAACCGGTCACGCCACCGGCGGATACGGCCGGATCACCTGCTCGGGCGAGCCCAGCACGCTCCACAGCACCCCGGCCCCGATCTCGTGCGGCACACCCAGCGAGGGGGCGCTCACCTCATCAAGCAACGAGGCTTGTTCCGGCGTCAGCGTCACGGTCAACGCGGCGAGATAGTCATCCAGTTGAGCGACATTGCGCGGCCCGATGACCGGCACGAACGGAGTGCTAGCACTGCTAGCTCGATGCCGCAGCCAGGCCATGGCCACCTGAGCGGCGGAAACGTCCAGCTCAGCGGCTATAGCGAGCACCGCGTCCACCACGGCCGTCTTCTGCGAGGTGCTCTCGGTGTGCACGGCCCGTTGCCAGTCGGTCAACCGTCCCTGCTCGCCGACGCGGTACTTGCCGGTCAGCAGCCCACCGCCCAGCGGCGACCACAACGCCGCGCCCAGGCCCAAGGCGTCGGCCATCGGCAGCAGGTCACGCTCGGCGGTGCGCTCGACCAGGCTGTACTCGAACTGCACGGCCACCACCGGCGCCCAGCCCCGCAGTTCGGCGATGGTCACGCCACGTGACACCCGCCAGGCCGGGAAGTTGGACAGCCCCACGTGCAGCACCTTGCCCGCACGTACCAGGTCGTCGAACGCCGCCAGCACCTCCTGCATCGGGGTCAGCGGGTCGGCGAAATGGGCCCAGTACAGGTCGAGGTGGTCGGTGCCGAGCCGGCGCAGGCTGCCCTCGACCGACAGCCGCATGGCGCGGCGGCTGTTGCCGGTGTCGAACACGCTGGGTTTGGCCGACGGGCTGCACGTGTACTTGGAGGCCAGCACGAAATGGTCGCGGTCGGCGGCCAGGAATTCGCCGAGGTATTCCTCGGCCTCGCCGAAGTTGTAGCAGTCGGCGGTGTCGATCAGCGTCCCCCCGGCCTCGGCGAACCGGTCGAACACCTGCTTGGCCTGCTCGCGGGAGGCGCCGCCGCCCCAGGCGTGGCCGAAGTTGGCGGTCCCCAGGGCGTATTCGGAGACGCGCAGGCCGGTGTGCCGGCCAAGAGCGGTGTAGCGCATGAGGCTCCTATCACGGCCAGTGGATGTCGTTGGCATGCGCCGGCGGCCAATGGATGTCGTCGGCCAGCGCGGTGCCGGCGCCGGCGAAGAAGACCGCGCCGAGAACGAACAGTGTGGTGGCGATTCGGCTCTTGAGTGACATCTCGTCTCCCTGGGTCGGTGGCGTGCTCTCAGCAAACGTCCTCCGGGTATCGGCTGGCCTGCGATCGGCTATCGCGGCGGCGATGGCGCGGTGATAGGCAGCCGACAGCCGCCGCGCTCAAAGTCGGTGGGGCAGGGACTCCTGTGCCCGAACGAAAGGCGACACCCGATGCGGCTCAGCGCGGAGGACCTCAGGGCTGCGCTGGACTGCGTCGACCCGGTGGACATGCTGATCAGGGCCGCCGATTCGGCGGCAACGCTCACCCACTACGACACGGATCTGGTGCTGCTGGACGACCCCGGTTGCGGACTCCGTTGCCTGCTACCGGAAGGGTTTCTCCGTGACGCGTATGCGGCCAGCATGGCCGCTCTTGCGGCCCGCCTGCTGATCGCGCCCGGTGTCGCCATCACGTGCGTGCTAGGCGGTTCCCGACTGCATTTGTCGGTGCTGGCCCGGCACGTCAAGGACATCAGCCACATTGCCGTCTGTGCCGGCGAAATCGACACCCGACTGACCGAATACCTGGATCTGACCGGCATCGAGTACTCCACGACCACCGATTTCCCCGAGGCGGCGCGCGGCGCCAACCTGATCCTGCTGGCCGAGCCCGGGCCGACGCTGCCGGCGTTCCGGCTCTGCGAGAGCGCGGTGCTGATCAACGCGACCGGCCGGCCGCTAGCAGCGCTGGCCGTCGACCGCGTCGTCACCGAGGACGACCTGCCCGGCCTGATCACCGGCGAGTACACCGGCCGGATCACCCGGGCCGACACCGTGCTCGTCGAGCTGCCCGGCCGCGGCCGGCTCAGCCCGCAGCTGGCGGCCGACCTGTACTGGGCGGCCCTGGCCAGCCGGCCGACCACCACCGCACACCGCTGACCCACGGCTGCGCGCCGGGAGGAGACCATGGCACACCAGCATTGCGTCGCACCCCTCTGCACTCAGGAGACGGAGGGCTTCCGGCTCTGCGCCCGCTGTCGGGACGAGCTGGTGGCGACCCTGTCCGAGCTGCCCCGCCTCTACCAGGGCTGCGAAAAGCTGTTGCGCGAGCGCTATCGCGCCGCGGCCGGCAACGCGACGCCCAGTGCGATCGGGCTTTCCGAGGCGGTCCGGTTCGCCCGCCGGCACCTGCGGGAGACGTTGGCCGGGTGGTCGGCCATGACGGCGCAGGAGCGCGGCGAGCGCGGCCCGGACCCGAGCAAGGTGCACGCGATGACGGTGTTCCTGCGCAAGAACGCGAACTGGCTGGCCGCGCATCCGCGGGCCGGCGAATGGGCGGCGGAGCTCGCCGAGCTGAGCGCCGGCATGGGCCGCGACCACAGCAACCGGCGCCAGCACGTGGCGTGAGCAGAAGGGAGCCAGCGATGGCGCAGTTCGAGGCCCCGGCCACCGACGTCGAGCGGTCGGTCGCCCGGATCTGGGGCGAGGTGCTCAACCTGCCCGAGGTCGGCGTGGCCGACAACTTCTTCGACCTGGGCGGGCATTCCGTGCTGCTGCACATGGTGCACGACAAGCTCGGCGGCAGCTTCGCCGAGGTGCCGCCGGTGGTGGAGCTGTTCCAGTACCCGACGGTCCGTCAGCTCGCGCAGCGGCTGGACCGCGGCGCGGTCGGCCCCGCGCGTATCGGCCGCCGCGCCCGCGGCGGGTTGAACCGGTTGCGGCAGAACAGGATCGGGGAGTGAGATGGACGACAACGCCATTGCCGTGATCGGCATGTCCTGCCGGTTCCCCGGCGCTGGGGATCCCGGGCAGTTCTGGGCCAACCTGGTCGAGGGCGTCGACTCGGTGACGCGCTACCCGAACCGGCAGGCCGCGACCCGGGAGTACACGCCGGCTCGCGGTGTGCTGACCGGCCCGGAGTGGTTCGACGCCGGCTACTTCGGTTACTCGCCAAGGGATGCGCGCATCATCAGCCCGCAGCACCGGGTGTTCCTGGAGTGCGCGGTCGAGGCGCTGGAGAGCGCCGGCTACGACCCGGATCGGCATCCCGGCACGATCGGCGTGTATGCCGGCGGCACCGAGACGTACTACGGGCATCTGCTGCGTAGCCAGCGGGATCAGATCCCGGGCATGACCGACTGGGAGATCCTCATCGGCACGGCCACGGACTTCCTGGTGTCGCGCATCGCGTACAAGCTGGGGCTGCGCGGGCCCGCCGTCACCGTGCAGGCCGCCTGCGCCACGTCGCTGGTCGCCGTGCACACGGCCACGCATGCCTTGATGTCCGGCGACTGTGACATCGCGCTGGCCGGCGGCGTGGCGATTCACGTGCCGCAGAAGGACAGTCCGTACGTGCAGGGCGGCATCATCTCCGCCGACGGCAAGTGCCGGACGTTCGACGCGGCCGCCGACGGCACCGTCGGCAGCGACGGGGCCGGGCTGATCGTGTTGAAGCGCCTGGAGGACGCGCTGCACGACGGTGATCACATCCACGCGGTCATCCGCGGCACGGCGATCAACAACGACGGCGCGGACCGGATCGGGTACACCGCACCGAGTGCGACCGGCCAGGCGTCGGTGATCCGGGACGCGCACGAGATCGCCGGCGTCGACCCGGACACGATCACGTTGATCGAGGCGCACGGCACGGCCACGCCGCTCGGCGACCCGATCGAGATCACGGCTTTGACCGAGGCGTTCCGGGACGGCACCGATCGGGTCGGCTACTGCGCGATCGGGTCGGTGAAGACCAACATCGGGCACACGGACGCGGCCGCCGGCATCGCCGGGCTGATCAAGGCGGTGCTGGCGGTCGAGCACGGGATCATCCCGGCCTCGCTGCACTTCACCTCGCCGAATCCGCGGATTCCCTTCGAGGGCAGCCCGTTCCGGGTCGCTGCACGCACCGAGAAGTGGGAGACCGACGGGATTCCGCGCCGCGCCGGGGTGAGCTCGTTCGGCATCGGCGGGACCAACGCGCACGTGATCGTGGAGCAGCCGCCGGTGTCGACGCCCTCCCGCGCCGAGGATGATCAACTCATCGTGTTGTCGGCCCGCACCCCGGAGGCCCTGGACGCACTGGCCGCCGAGATCCAGAACGGCGCGTCGAACGCCGACATCGCGTGGACGCTTCAGGTCGGGCGGCGGGAGTTCCCGTACCGGCTGTACGCGATCGTCGCTTCGGACGGCGACATCGTCGAAGCGCTGGCCAATGCGGTCCGCAACACCGAGCCGGCTGGCCGAGTGGCGTTGGAAGGTGATGTCCTCGGCCTCGACCTGGCCCAGATCGGCGAGTTGTGGCTGCGCGGCGCGGACATCCCGTGGGACCGGCTGCACAGGGGCCGGCGTCAGCGGGTTCCGCTGCCGACGTATCCGTTCGAACGGCAGCGGTACATCGTCGAAGCTCCGTCGGTCGAGGAAATCGTTCCTCAGCAACGGGAGTCGGTCGATTCACGGCAGCCGACCGCCGAGTTGACGGCCCAGATCTTCGCCAAGATGCTGGACCTGCCCGAGGTCGGCCCGGACGACGACTTCTTCGACCTAGGTGGAGACTCGCTGGTCGGGACCTACCTGCTCGGCGAGATCCACGACGCGCTCGGCGTCGACCTGGAGCTGGAGTCGCTGTACGACGCGCCGACCCCGCAGGCGCTGGCCGAGCTGGTGGACCAGGGGAGGAGCTGACGATGTCCCGTTGGCTGGCCAGCCGGCGCAAGGTGCCGACGCCGACGTTGAACCTGTACTGCTTCGCCCATGCCGGCGGCGCGCCCGGCGAGTACGTACTGTGGGCCGATCACCTGCCCGGCATCCAGGTGTGGGGGATCAAGCTGCCCGGCCGGGCAGCACGGCAGCACGAGCCGCCGCTGCGCCGGATGACCGACCTTGTCGACGCGTTGCTGGCCGAGGTGGTGTTCGAGCAGCCGTTCGCGCTGTTCGGGCACAGCCTCGGCGGCCTGGTGGCGTTCGAGACGGCGCGGGCTTTGCGCGACCGAGGGTTGCCGCGGCCGGAGCAGCTGTTCCTGTCGGCCGCGCCGCCACCGCCCTTGCGCCGCAAGACGTTCGTGCACACGTTGCCGGACAACGAGTTCCAGGCCGAGACCGAGCGCCGTTGGGGTGCGTTGCCGGAGCGTGTGCGGCAGGACCCGAAGCTTTTGGCGTTGGCGCTCAACACCTTCCGTAGCGACGTGGAGATCTTCGAGACCTACGAGCCGGCCGTGTCCGAACCGCTGGACGTGCCGATCACCGCGCTCGTCGGCGACGAGGAGCGCGACGAGCTGCGGATCGACCAGTGGGCCGATTACACCACCGGCCCGTTCGCGCTGCATTCGTTCCCCGGCGGGCACTTCTACCTCCGCGCACAGCGGGATCCGTTGCTGCGCGTCCTGTCAACCCGAGAAATCGTGAGGACGGCATCATGACGACCTTTGCCACCGACGTCGAACTGCGCGCACACAACCGCGCCATCGTCGAGGACTACGTCAGCCGGGTCGGCGAGGGCCGGCTCACCCGGTACCAGCTGTTCACCGAGGACGGCGAGGGCGGGCTGTGGACCACCGACACCGGTCAGCCCATCGCGTCTCGCGGCCGTGACCAGCTCAAGAAGCACGGCGCGTGGTCGCTGGAGGTCTTCCCGGACTGGCGCTGGTACAACGTGGAGATCTTCGAGACGCAGGACCCGAACCGGTTCTGGGTGGAGTGCGACGGCGAGGGCCAGATCCTGTTCCCGGGCTACCCGCCGGGCATCTACCGCAACCACTTCATCCACTCGTTCACCTTCGAGAACGGGAAGATCAAGCAGGAGCGGGAGTTCATGAACCCGTTCGAGCAGCTGCGGGCGCTGTCCATTCCGGTGCCCGAGATCCGCCGTGAGGGGATCCCCGCATGACATCCGAGTTGGTCGGGGTGTGGCGGCTCCGGTCCTTCCACGACCTCGATGAGCACGGCGGCCGCCTGACGGGGCCGCTGGGCGAGGATCCCGACGGCCTGCTGTTCTACGCCGCCGACGGGCACGTGTCCGTCACCATGGCCCGTACCGACGGTGGTCATGGTGAGGGGCCCGACTACCTCAGCTACGCCGGCACTTGGCGGCGTGACGGGGACCGGGTGTTCCACCACATCGGCTTCGCGCCCAACCCGGACTGGGTCGGCAGCGAGCAGGTCCGTGAGCTGGCGCTCGATGGTGAATACCTCACGCTCACCGGTGCTGGGTTGCGTACCCCGCACCCCAGGGTTCTGGTGTGGCAGCGGACTTGTAGTGATTCTTGAGGAGACACCGGGACAATCGTTGACACGGCACGCACCTGGCTGATGCACTGATTACCAGCGGCCGCACCATGCCTTCACCCGTGCCGAGACGGGAGCATGGTCATGATCGCCGCGGATGCCAAGGTGGGCTTCGGGTTCGACGCCGTCGAGATGCCGTTGCCGTTCGCCGAACTGGTGCTGACCGAGCTGGGCATCGCCATGCTCGACGGTCCCGTGGTGGCCGACCGGATGCGCCGGCTGGCCACCTTCCTCACCCTGCCGGCCACCACCCGCCGGCTGCCCGCCGACCTGCAAGCGATCGGCGTGCGGGCCGTGCCGGCGGGGGAACGCCTGCTGCTGCCCGGCCGAGCCGGCCACATCCGCTGGCTGGCCCCGCCGTCCAGACCCCTGACCGTCTGGACGGCGGTGCTGGGCACCGCCCGGCGTGTCGCATTGCACTGTGACCCCGTGTGGACGTCGCAGCCGGCATTGCCTACGGTTCGGAAAGCAGCCTGAACAGGGGAGAACAATGTCCGAGAGCACGCCGCGGGTCGACTTCTACTTCGATCCCGCCTGCCCGTTCGCGTGGATCACGTCCCGCTGGATCCTGGAGGTCGAGCAGCACCGCGACATCGACCTGCACTTCCGGGTGATGAGCCTCTCGGTGCTCAACGAGCACCGGGAGATCGAGCCGTGGTACCGCGAGTTCTGCGACCGCGCCTGGGGCCCGGTCCGGGTCTGCATCGCGGCGGCCCAGGAGCACGGCGACGACGTGCTGCGCGACCTGTACACGGCGCTGGGCACGCGGATCCACAACGGCGGCAACAAGGACTACGACGCGGTGATCGCCGAGGCGCTGGCCGAGGTGGGACTGCCGGCCGAGCTGGCCGCCGCGGCGCACAGCACCGACCACGACGAGGAGCTGCGCAAGAGCCACCACCGTGGCATGGACCCGGTCGGCGACGAGGTGGGCACGCCGACGATCCACATCGACGAGGTGGCCTACTTCGGCCCGGTGCTGGCGTCCATCCCGCGCGGCGAGCGGGCGGCCGAGCTGTTCGACGCGGCCCGGGTGCTGGCCGGCTTCCCGCACTTCTTCGAGCTCAAGCGCAGCCGCAACGCGGACCTCGACTTCAGCTGACGCACACCGCCCGCAACGGCCGTTCCCGCAAGGGGGCGGCCGTTTTTCGTTGCCCGGAAAAGGGAGGAACGACCGATGCCCGGTCTGCCGACGATCGAGCCCTACCCGATGCCGAGCGAGCGCGAGTGGCCGGCCAACATCGCCGGCTGGACGGTCGACCCCGACCGCGCCGTGCTGCTCATCCACGACATGCAGCGCTACTTCCTCCGGCCGTTCGCGCCGGGCACCTCGCCGCGGGAGCCGTTGGTGGCCAACACCGTTGCGCTGCGCGAACTCTGCCGTACGCGAGGCGTGCCGGTGGCGTACACCGCACAGCCCGGCTCCATGACGCCGGAGCAGCGCGGCCTGCTCAAGGACTTCTGGGGTCCGGGCATGAAGGTCGATCCGGACAGCCGGGCGGTGATCGACGAGCTGGCACCGTCCGAGGAGGACTGGGTGCTGACCAAATGGCGCTACAGCGCCTTCCATCAGTCCGACCTGCTGGAACGGATGCGGGCTCGCGGCCGTGACCAGCTCATCGTGTCCGGGGTGTACGCCAACATCGGCGTGCTGACCACCGCGGTGACGGCGTTCTCGCACGACATCGAGACGTTCTTCGTCGCCGACGCGGTCGCCGACTTCACCGCTGCCGATCACCGGCAGGCGCTCGACTACGCGGCCCGCACCTGCGCCGTGGTCACCGGCACGGCCCAGGTGCTCGACCAGTTGGCCGCGCGGTCGCTGGCCACCGCGTGACCTCATCAGAAGGGACAGACCATGGGCACTGACCTGCTTGAGCTGATCCTCGGCGGGCAGCCGCCGGCGTTCGCCCTGCTGCACCGACCCGAGCGCACCGGCGCCGACGGCATCGACGTGCTGGTCGGCAATGTGTCCGAAGTGGACACTTTGGCGGAGATCCCGCTGCGGGACCTGGACGGCCACGACGTGCTGGCCATCATGCCGTACCGGCAGATCCGGGAGCGTGGTTACGCCAGTCCCGACGACGGCAGCCCACTGCTGGCGCTGACCGTGACCGGGCAGGAGGTCCGTTCGGTCGCCGAGGTGGCCAGAAGGCTGCCGGACGTGCCGATCACCATGGCCGGCGGCCACTTCGACGTGGACGACGAGGCGTACGCCGACATCGTGCGGCGGGTGATCGGCGAGGAGATCGGCAACGGCGAGGGCGCGAACTTCGTCATCAAGCGGTCCTTCGTCGCCGACATCACCGACTACACGCCGCATGCCGCGCTGACCCTGTTCAACCGGCTGCTGCACCAGGAGAACGGCGCGTACTGGACGTTCATCGTGCACACCGGCGACCGCACGTTCGTCGGCGCCACCCCGGAACGGCACATCAGCGTGCACGACGGCACCGCGGTGATGAATCCGATCAGCGGCACCTACCGCTATCCGCGCACCGGCCCGGCGCTGCCCGAGGTGTTGGATTTCCTGGCCGATCCCAAGGAGACCGACGAGCTCTACATGGTGCTCGACGAGGAACTCAAGATGATGGCCAAGGTGTGCCCGACCGGCGGCACCGTCGTCGGTCCGTACCTGCGGGAGATGGCGCAGCTGGCGCACACCGAGTACTTCATCGAGGGACGGACCACTTTGGACCCGCGCGACATCCTGCGCGAGACCATGTTCGCCCCCACCGTCACCGGCAGTCCGCTGGAAAGCGCTTGCCGGGTGATCGAGCGCTTCGAGCCCCAGGGCCGCGGCTACTACAGCGGCGTCATCGCGCTGATCGGCCGTGACGGCAACGGACAGCGGTCGCTGGACTCGTCGATCCTCATCCGCACGGCCGATATCTCCGCCACCGGTCGCCTCCAGATCGGCGTCGGCGCGACGCTCGTCCGGCACTCCAACCCGGAGAGCGAGGTCGCCGAGACCACGGCCAAGGTCTCCGGCCTGCTGGCCGCGCTCGGCGCGCGCTACCGGCAGAGCTTCGCCACCCATCCCGAGGTGCAGGCGGCGCTGGCCCAGCGCAACGCCGACATCGCCGGCTACTGGTTCGCGCAGCAGGAATCCCGTGACGAGCCCGACCGGTCGCTGGCCGGCCGCGAGGTGCTGATCGTCGAGGCGGAGGACACGTTCACCGCCATGATCGAGCTCCAGCTGCGGTCCATGGGGCTGAACGTCACGGTCCGCCGCTTCGACGAGCCGTACACCTTCGACGGGTACGACTTCGTCGTGATGGGCCCCGGCCCGGGTGATCCCGGCGACCTTCAGCATCCCAAGATCGCCCACCTACACCGGGCCATCGACACCCTGCTGACCGAACGGCGGCCGTTCCTCGCGGTGTGTCTGAGCCACCAGGTGCTGTCCAGCCGCTTGGGTTTCCGGCTGGCCCGGCGGCCGACGCCGAACCAGGGTGTGCAGCTGGAGATCGACCTGTTCGGCCGGCGCGAGCGGGTCGGCTTCTACAACGCCTTCGCCGCGGTCAGCCCGGCCGACACCGTCGAGTGCGGGCCGGCCGGACTGGTCCAGGTCTGCCGCGACGGCGTCACCGGCGAGGTGCATGCCCTGCGCGGCACGCACTTCGCGTCCATGCAGTTCCACGCCGAGTCCGTGCTCACGCGCGACGGCGTCCGCATCATCGGCACGCTACTGAAGGGGGTTGCGGCTCATGCGCGTCATGATCGCATGGTGGGATCTCACTGAGTCGGGGCAGACCATCGAGTCGATGCGCGAGTACCTCCGCACCGAGGGCGCGCCGCCGTGGGACGGGATTCCCGGCCTGTACGAGAAGTTCTGGGTCTCCGACCCGGCGACCAACCGCTGGGGCGCGGTGATGATCTGGGAGCACGGCCCCGAGCCGGACCAGCCGCTGCCGCCGCACAAGGCCGCGGTGCTGATCGGTTATCCGCCGGTGCAGCGCAGCTGGTTCGACGTGGAGGCCACCGCGGAAGGCGAGCACTCGCTGTCCACTTTGGCCGGTATCGGATTGGCCCTCGGCGTTGGGAGCCCGGCATGACCGCCATCGACCCCGGCATTGCCGTCAGCGAGTTCGACTTCCCGCCGGAGGATCCGGAGGTCGTGCTGCAGGAGTGGTTGCGGCGCGCGCCGGAAGCCGGCGTGAAGGTGCCGACGATCGTCGCGCTGGCCACGGCCGACGAGCGGGGCCGCAGCTCCAGCCGAATCATCCGGGCGCTGGAGGTCAGCACCCACGGCATTCTGTTCACCAGCCACAGCATCAGCCAGAAGAGCACCGAGATCCTGACCACGGGCTGGGCGTCCGGCGTGTTGTACTGGCCGGAGACGGCCGAGCAGATCATCGTCGCCGGACCGGCGTTTCCCCTCTCCGACAAGGAATCGGACCAGCTCTGGCACTCCCGTCCACCGGCCCTGCACGCGATGTCGACGGCGTCGCGGCAGAGCGCCGTGCTGGACGACGAGGACGATCTGGCTCGTGCCGCCAAGGACCTCGGCAGCGAGGCGCTGCCGCGACCCGACCGGTTCCTGGGCTATCGACTGGTGCCCAGCAGCATCGAGTTCTGGCGCTCCGGGCCGGGCGGTCTGCACCGCCGGCTGCGGTACGACCGCGCCGCGCACGGTTGGACCCACTGCCGACTGCAGCCCTAGGAGAAGCCATGACCGACATCCTCGACCTGCCCTTCGACGTCACGCCCGATCCGGACGAGTTCATCAAGGCGGCCATGGAATGGCACTTCAACCCGGAGACCGGGTCGCCGTTCTGGCTGCGCAAGGCCGAAACCCTGGACTTCGACCCGCGGGCGGACGTCAAGAGCCACCATGACCTGTGGCTGTTCCCCAACGTCACCAACGAGCTCCGTGACGTGCCGGCCCGTGACCTGCTGCCGCGGGCCTACGGCATCGGCGACGTGCTCGGCGTGTTCGAGAGCGGCGGCACCACCGGCGCGCCGAAGCGGGTGCTGTGCACCAAGGACTGGATGGCCAAGCTGCTGGACTGGAGCTGCGCCAACCTGGACCTGTTCGGCTTCCCGACGGACGCTGACTGGCTGGGCGTGCTGCCCACCGGTCCGCACATCGTCGGCGAGCTGTTCCGCCGCTCCGCGGCCGCCCGCGGCGGGCTGGGCTTCACCATCGACCTGGATCCGCGCTGGGTGAAGAAGGTCATCGCCCAGGGCCGCCAGCGCGAGGCCGACGCGTACGCCGAGCACCTGATCGACCAGCTCGAATTCGTGCTGCGCACGCAGGACATCGGGGTGCTGACGATCACCCCGCCGCTGCTGGAGCGGCTGGCCCGCCGGCCCGAACTGGTCGACCTGGTCAACGACAAGGTCAGGGCCATCCGCTGGGGCGGCACGCAGCTCGACCCGGACACCCGGGACGTCTACAGGAACGACATCTTCCCGGACGTCACGCTGTACGGCCACTACGGCAGCACGATGATCCTCGGCATCGCCGGCGAGCGGGCCGGCCTGACCGACGACGACCCGTGCGTGTTCGACACCTTCTCGCCGTACGTGACCTTCGCGGTGATCGACCCCAAGGCCCGGCGGCCGGTGGCCTACGGGGAGCGCGGCCAGGTGGTGATGAACCACGTCAGCAAGGCCCTGTTCCTGCCCAACAACCTGGAGCGCGACCTGGCCACCCGCATCGAGCCGCTGCCCGGCAAGGTCGGCGACGCCGTCGCCGGCATCGCCCCGGTCACCCGGTTCGAGGAGGAAGAAGTGATCGAAGGGGTGTACTGATGGCCGACCTGGACGCGTTGCTGCCCAACGGGAACTACCGTTCCCGCACGCGGACCGCGGTCACCGACGTGACCGGGGCCGAGGTGGCGCAGCTCAGCAGTGTGCCGACGCTGCTGGTCACCCGGGCCATGGACACGTTGCGCGACACCGAGCCGATGGAGTTGGACAAGCGCCTGGCGGCTTTGCGGCATGCCGGCGAGCTGTTCGCCACCGGCTCGGTGGACGGCATGCCGGCCGAGGAGTATTTCCTGCTGGCGGCCCGAATCGGTGGTCTGCCGATCACCGTGATCCGGGAGGGTGCGGCGGTCGCGGCCCGGCGGCTGGCCCAGATCGGTGCCAGCATCTCGTTGGCCCGGCCACATGGTGCTGTCGCCGACTGGCGGGATGCCGCGACGCTCAAGGGCAGCGCGGTCTGGACGCGGCGCGGCGAGGTGTTCTCCGTCCACGCTTCGGGCACGCATCCCGGTGCACACAGCCTGTGGCCGGAGGCGCTGGCCCTGGGTTACCGGGTGGCCGTGCGGCCTACTCGCCGTGAACCACTGACGCCGTACCGCATGGTCGCGGCGCTGCGAGCAGCCGGCTTCGGCCCGGACCAGGTGGTGCTGCTGCCGACCGACCAGGCCGCTGGCGACGCCATCCTGGCCGGCACCGACCTGGCCTACGGAGGCGACGACATCATCCGCAAGTACGCGGACGATCCCGCTGTCCTGCAACAACAGCCGGGCCGGTCGAAGATTCTGATCACCGAGGACGTCGACTGGCGCGACTACGTCGATGTGATCGTCTCCTCGGTGGCCAACCACGCCGGCGGCGGCTGCGTCAACACCACCGGCGTGCTGGTGGAGGGCGATCCGACGCCGCTGGCCGAGGCTGTGGCCTCGCGGCTGGCCGAGTTGCCGAGCCTGCCGCCGGAGCACCCGGACGCGGTGCTTCCCGTGCAGCAGCTGGCTTCCGCGCAGGCGCTGGACCGGTTCCTGCGCAGCAAGGCCGAAGGCACGCGCTCGTGGCTGGGCGGCGACGGCATCCTGCACGACCTCGGCGACGGCAGCGCGGTGTTGCGGCCGGCCGTGCACCAGGTCGACCGGCCCGACTCGCCACAGCTCGGCGCGGAGATGCCGTTCCCTTGCGTGTGGATCGGGCCGTGGATCCGGGCTGACGGCATCGAGCCGTTGCAGGACACGCTGGTGCTCACCGTCGCCACCGAGGACGAGCGCCTCGTCGACCAGCTGATGGCCGAACCCGGCATCGGCAACGTGTTCGTGGGCCGGCACCCGACCCACTGGACCGAGCCCGGCCTGCCGCACGACGGCTACCTCGCGGACTTCCTGATGCGCACCAAGAGCGTCATCCGCGGCTGACCCCTGGCATTGGAGAAGGAGGCTCTTGCATGGCTACAGTCGTCGCGGTCGATCGGCATCGCGCCGGCACCCAGGCCCGGCGGTACGTGGTGGCCGACGTGTTCGCCACCACCCCGCTGCTGGGTAACCCGGTCGCGGTGTTCCTGGACAGCGAAGGCCTGTCCACCGAACGCATGCAGCAGATCGCCCGTGAGATGAACCTGTCCGAGACGACTTTCGTGCTGCCGCCGGAAAAGGGCGGCTACCGTCGGGTGCGGATCTTCACACCGGTCAACGAGCTGCCGTTCGCCGGACACCCGCTGCTCGGCACGGCCATCGCGCTGGCCGACGCGGATCCGGTCGACAGTATGGAACTGGAGACCCACGAGGCCACGATTCCGTTCACCTTCAGTCGATCCGTGGACGGCGTGCTGTCCGCGACCATGCGGCAGCCGGTGCCGGAATGGCAGCCGTACGAGCTGCTCGAAACGCTGCTCGAAGGAGTCCATGTTTCGGCCCCGATCCTGCCGGTCGAGGTGTACCGCAACGGGCCGCGACACGTTTTTGTCGGCGTCGAGGACATCCCGGCGCTCAGCGCCATCCGGCCCGACCTGCTGGTGCTGGCCAAGCTGCCGAACGTGGCGGTGAACTGCTTCGCCGGCAGCGGATACCGCTGGCGCAGCCGGATGTTCTCGCCGGCCTACGGGGTCGCCGAGGACGCGGCCACCGGCTCGGCCGCCGGCCCGCTGGCCGTGCACCTGGCCCGGCACGGGCTGATCGAGTTCGGCCGGCAGATCGAGATCAAGCAGGGCGTCGAGATGGGGCGCCCGTCCACCATGCTGGCCACCGCCTTCGGGTCGGCGGCGCGGATCGAGCGGGTGGAGGTGGCGGGCTCGGCGGTCGTCGTGGCCCGCGGTTCGCTGTACGTGTAAGGGGAAGTCCCATGGGTTTACCGAGAGCATTCGTGCTGACCGGTTCGTTCCTGGTCGTCTGCCGCGCCCCGCTGTACTTCCAGCAGCTCCGCGAGCGCGGCCTGCGAATCCTGCTGGTCACGCCGTCCTCGTGGCGCTCAGTCGCGCAGGCGGCGGCCCAGGATCCGCTGCATCCCTCGCAGGCGCTGTCCGACATCGCGTTCGTGGACGGCAGCGTGGACAAGGAGAACTCCTTCACCGCAGGCGTGATCGCCGCCGTGCGCGCCTGGCGCTCGCGGTACGACATCGTCGGCACATACGCGGTGGGGGAGACATTGGTCGAGCCGACCGGTCTGGTGGCCGACGGACTCGGCTTGCCGTCGCCCGGGCTGCGGGCGTCGCGGGCCTGCCGGAGCAAGTACCTCCAGCGTTGGTACGCGCCCGAGCTGAGCCCCTTTTCGCTGACGATTCCAGCTGGCTCAAGGGAATCCGTCGACATGTCGACGGTGAGGTATCCGGCGGTGGTCAAGCCGGCCAGTCGGCACTCCAGCTCGGGCGTGACCACGGTGTCCGGGATCACCGAGTTGTACGAGAAGCTCGCGGAGTTCCCGGCGCACGAGTCCGTGCTGGTCGAGACCAAGGTCGTCGGGCCGGAGTTCTCGGTGGAATCGCTGGTGCAGGGTGGCGAGATCGTGTTCGCGTCGGTCACCCGCAAGGAAACGACGGAGTCCGACGGCTGCACGTTCGTGGAGCTGTCGCACACCGTGCCCAACGACAAGGAGGTGGTCAACACCACCCTGCTGATGGCCAACCGCCGGCTGCTGTCCACATTGGACGTACGGGACGGCATCACCCACGCCGAGTTCCGGGTGGACGAGGCTGGCCGACCGGCGCTGATGGAAGTGGCGGCCCGCACTCCCGGTGACGGGATCTGTCTGCTCTACCAGCTGGCCACGGGTGCGCCGCTTGAGCCCGAGCTGGTGCGGATCGCCTTGGGCGAGAAGGCCTCCTACCCCGCGCCTTCGCGCTATGCCCGGCAGGTCTACCTGGAGCACGAGTTCGGTGAGCTGGTTGACGTGACCGTCGACTGGCCCGGCGTGACCGCGCAGTGGGTGGGCGAATCCGGCATTTGGCCGGACCTCAAGCCGGCCGTCATGCCGGACGAGCCGGCCGCGCTGCGGGCGGTCCTCGTGCACCGCGAACCCGGCGACCAGCTGACCGCGCTGCGCAGCTCCGAAGACCGTTCGGTGTCGTTCTTCATCGACGCGGCAACGGTCGCCGAGCTGGACGAGATCGAGCAGCGGGTCCGCGCCGCGATCGACATCCACGTCCGGTGAGGGGGCAGACCATGTCGTCTCCCACGGTTTTCCGGACGCTGCGTGAGGCGCCGCTGGGCGTGAAGGCCATTCTGGCCGGTGTGTTCGTGAACCGTCTGAGCGGCTTCATGAACATCTTCCTGGTGCTGTTCCTTACCTCACGGGGGTATTCGCCGGCTGAGGCGTCGCTCGCCCTCGGCGTGTACGGGGCAGGTGCGCTGCTCGGCGTGTTCCTCGGCGGCTCACTGGCCGAGCGGCTGGGGGCGCGCAACGCCACCGTGCTGTCCATGACCGGCACAGCCGTGCTCACCGCGACGCTGCTCTACCTGCCCAGTTACCCATTGCTGCTACTGGCATCGGCGCTGGCCAGCGTGTGCGCTCAGCTCTACCGGCCGGCCTCGGCGGCGCTGCTGTCCGAGCTCGTGCCGGCCGACCGACAGATCATGATCTTCGCGATGCACCGGTTCGGCCTCAACCTCGGGGCGATGGCCGCACCGCTGCTGGGCTTCGCCCTGTACAGCCATGGATACGGGTTGCTGTTCTGGGGCGAGGCGTTGGTGGCCCTGGGCTACGCCGTACTGGCTTGGGTCGCCTTGCCGGCCCGCACCGTGCACGTGGAACACGAGTCGCGTGGCGGCTACGGGATCATGTTGCGGGACAAGCGATTCGTCGGGTACCTGGTGGCCGCGGTGCTGCACACCGCGGTGTACGCCCAGTACCTGTCGACGCTGCCGCTGGACGTGACGGCCGCCGGCGTCGCCACGTTCTGGTACACGCTCGCGGTGTCCCTCAACGGGTTCATCGTGATCGCGTTCGAACTCGTGCTGACCAGGATCACCCAGTCGTGGCCGGTGCGACTGACCATCGGCCTGGCCTTCGCGCTGCTCGGCGCGGGCGTCGCGCTGTACGGCCTGCCGCTCACGCCGGCGGTGATCCTGATCGGCACCGTGGTCTGGTCGCTCGGCGAGATCATCGGTGGCCCGGCCATCTTCGCCTATCCGGCCATCGCCGCGCCGCCGGGCCAGCAGGGCCGCTACATCGCCGGCTTCCAGTTCTGTTTCGGGCTGGGCAGCGCGCTGGGCCCGATGGTCGGCGGCCTGCTGTTCATCCAGTTCGGACACCTGGCCTGGCCGCTGCTGGCACTCGGCTCCGCCGTCGCCACGGCGATCGCGCTGACCGTGGTGTCCTCGCCGTCCAGGCAACCGGACGAGCCGGTCCTGCAACCGGCGTGAACCGACAACCGAAGGGGCACAACCGATGGATGGGACCGCCGACGCAGAACTGACCCGGCTGCGCGCCCGGCTCGACGGCATCGACGAGCAGTTCCTCGACGTGCTGCGTGACCGGATCTCGGTCTGCGTGGAGATCGCGCACGTCAAGCGGCGGCACGACGTGCCGATGATGCAGCCGCACCGGATCGGCGTGGTGCAGCAGCGCGCCGCCCGTTTCGCGGCGGCCTCCGGGGTCGACGCCGACTTCCTGCGCCGGCTCTACGACCTGGTCATCGCCGAGACCTGCCGCGTGGAGGACGAGGTGATCGGCGCGGCCGAAGGGAAGGCCTCATGAGAACGCTCCTGATCGACAACTACGACTCCTTCACCTACAACCTCTACCAACTGCTCGGCGAGGTCAACGGCACGCCGCCGACCGTGGTGCGCAACGACGTGGAATGGGCCAAGATCCCGCTGCACATGTTCGACGGCATCGTCGTCTCGCCAGGGCCGGGCAGCCCCGACCGAGCGCGGGACTTCGGCGTCAGCGCCGATGCCATCCTGCACAGCGGCTTGCCGGTCCTCGGCGTCTGCCTTGGGCACCAAGGGATCTGTCACCTGTTCGGCGGGCGCGTGACGCACGCCCCCTCGCCGATGCATGGTCGGGTCTCCGCGGTTCGGCACACCGGGGACGGCGTGTTCGCCGGCCTGCCGTCACCGTTCAACGTCGTGCGCTACCACTCGCTGGCCGTCACCGACCTGCCCGACGACCTCGAAGAGGTCGCCTGGACCGAGGACGGCGTCGTTATGGGCGTGCGGCACAGGACCAAGCCGATCTGGGGTGTGCAGTTCCATCC
>DATJJB010000096.1:0-47579 GCA_035492655.1 Kutzneria sp.
TGACCTGCACGCTCGACGGCGGCCCGGTGCGGACGACGGCCGGTTTCCGGCTGATGCCGGACCACGGCCCGGAGATCCTGGCCACGGCGGACACGGTGGTCATCCCCGGCCCGTACGAAGGCCCGCTGATGGAGTCGAAAGAGCTGTCGCCGGAGCTCGAAGCGGCGCTGAAAACCGTGCCGCGGAACGCCCGCTGGGTGTCGATCTGCACGGGCGCGTTCGTGCTGGCGGCGGCGGGCATGCTGGACGGCCGGGAGGCGACGACGCACTGGTTCCACGCCGACGAGCTGGCGCAGCTGCATCCGCGGGTCCGCGTGACGCCGGATGTGTTGTTCGTGGACGACGGCAAGGTGCTGACCTCGGCCGGCGCGGCGGCCGGCATCGACCTGTGCCTGCACATCGTCCGTACGGATCACGGCAGCGAGATCGCCAACCACACGGCCCGCCGCATCGTCGTGCCGGCCTGGCGCGAGGGCGGCCAGCGGCAGTTCATCGAACGGCCGGTGCCCGAGGTGGCCGACGCCGGCACATCGGCCACCCGGCAGTGGATGACCGAGCACCTGGACCGGCCGGTCGACCTGCGCCGACTGGCCGCGCACGCCCGGATGAGCGTGCGCACCTTCACCCGCCGGTTCCGTGACGAGACCGGCCTCAGCCCCGGCCAGTGGCTGCTGCGGGAACGGGTGGAGCGGGCCCGGCACCTGCTGGAGTCGACCGACCTGTCGGTGGAACGGATCGCCCGTGACGCCGGCTTCGGCACTACCGCCGGCCTGCGGCAGCACCTGAACGCCGCGGTCGGTGTGGCCCCGCTGGCCTATCGCCGCAACTTCACTTGTAGGGATCCTGGCCGACCGGCCTGAGCACGATCTCGTTCACGTCCACAGTGGACGGCTGGGCCAGCGCGTAGAGCACCGCGCGAGCCACGTCGTCCGGTGCCAGCTTGGGGTCGTCGCGGCGGTCGGCCGGGATGGCCTCGGTGTCGACCAGGCCGGGCTGGATGATCGTCACGCGCACGCCGGTGCCCACGCATTCGGCCCGGATGGCCTGGGCCATACCGCTGACCGCCCACTTGGTCGCCGAGTAGAGGCTGCCGGGGCGCACGCCGCGACCGGAGGCCGAGCCGGTGAGCACCAGGTGGCCGTTGCAGCGCATCAGCGCGGGCAGGGCGGCACGGGCGGTGTAGGCCGGGCCGCACACGTTGGTGACGACCATGTCCCGCCACAGCTCGGGATCGTCGCCGCCACGCCCGAGGAACGACGTCCCGACGCTGCTGCCGGCGTTGGCGAACACCGCGTCCAGCCGGCCGAAGTGGGCCTCGGCCTGCTCGACGACCCCGCTGATCTGCTGCCAGTCGCCGACATCGCACGGCAGCGTGAGCACCGGCGTGTCGAGGCTCGCGGCGAACGCGGCGAGCCGGTCGGCACGGCGGGCGGTCAGGACCAGGCGGTAGCCCGCCTGCGCGGCCAGCCGAGCGGTGGCGGCGCCGAGCCCGCTGGAGCCGCCGGTGATCAGCAGCACTGGATCGGTCATGAACCCACCCTAGGGGTGCGCGGACTGGCGGAATTACCCCCAGGGGGTATGCTCCGAGCATGTTCATCGTGGATGCGTTGGCCATGGCCGGGTCGATGACGTGGGAGATCCTCTGGGCGCTGATCCTGGGTTTCGCCCTGTCGGCGGTGGTGCAGGCGGTGGTGCGACGGTCCACTGTGGTCAGACTGATCGGCACCGACTCGCCGCGCTCGCTGGCCATCGCGGCCGGTCTCGGCGCGGCGTCCTCCTCCTGTTCGTACGCGGCGGTGGCGCTGGCCCGGGCCCTGTTCCGCAAGGGCGCGAACTTCACCGCGGCGATGGCCTTCGAGATCGCCTCCACCAACCTGGTCGTCGAGCTGGGCGTGATCCTGGCGCTGCTGCTGGGCTGGCAGTTCACCGTGGCCGAGTTCGTCGGCGGGCCGATCATGATCGTGCTGCTGGCCCTGCTCTTCCGGCTGTTCCTGCGCTCGAAACTGGTGACCGCGGCGCGTACCCAGGCGGACAAGGGCATCGCCGGCTCGATGGAGGGCCACGCGGCCATGGACATGTCGCTCAACGGCCAGAAGCTGTTGTCCCCCCAGGGTTTCACCGCGGTCTCGCACGTGTTCGTGATGGAGTGGGCGGCCATCCTGCGTGACCTGGTGATCGGCCTGCTGATCGCCGGCGCGGTCGCGGCCTGGGTGCCGGACTCGTTCTGGCAGGGCTTCTTCCTGGCCGACCACCCCGTGCTCGGCGCGATCTGGGGGCCGATCGTCGGCCCGATCGTGGCCGTCCTCAGCTTCGTCTGCTCCATCGGCAACGTGCCGCTGGCCGCGGTGCTGTGGTCCGGCGGCATCAGCTTCGGCGGCGTGGTCGCGTTCGTCTTCGCCGACCTGATGATCCTGCCGATCCTCAACATCTACCGGAAGTACTACGGCACCCGGATGGCGCTGTTCGTGTTCGGCACCTTCTTCGCCGCCACGGTCGGCGCCGGTTACCTGGTCGAGCTGCTGTTCGGCGTCACCGGCCTGACCCCGACCGACCGCTCGGCCCGGATCGTCGAGGCCGGCATCAGCTGGAACTACACGACCTGGCTGAACATCGTCTTCCTGCTGCTGGGGCTGGTCCTGGTGCTGCGGTTCTTCCGGTCCGGCGGCCGGGACATGCTGAAGATGATGGGCGGCGCGCCGGACGCCGGCGAGCACGACCACCACCACATGGGCTGACAGTCACTTCAGCAGCCGGTCCCGCACATCGGGCACCGCGTGGCCGATGGTGTCGAGGTCGAGCGTGGCCCCGGTGACTCGCGGCAGGTGCACCAGGACGTCGTACGCGGCCATGGCGTCGACCTCCGCGTAGGCCACGCCGTAGCGCTGCTCCTTCGCGCCCCGGATCACGGCCTCGTCGGCGGCCGAGAGACGACGCAGGTCGACGGCGAACGGCTCGTCGCCCGCGCGGGCGGCGGCCATCAGCCCGTCGAGGCTGTCCGGCCGGGGCTCGTCGAGGTCGGCGAACATGACGCCGTCGAAGAAACCGGCCGTGTAGTTGAGGGATTGCCCGCCGCCGGTGGTGGTCGCGACGACGCGGTACTCGTCGCCGAGCCGGTCGGCCAGATGGACCCCCATCGTCGCCATCGCCCTGGTGGTGGGCAGCGCCGCGGGCAGCCGCTGCACGTGGGCGTTGTGCTCGGCCAGCACGATCCGCTCCTCGCGCCGCAGGATCCACTCGACCGTGCCGGCGATGGTGGCCTCCCGGACCTCCATACCGCCGGCCTGGTCGCCGCGCGCCATGCCGCGGGCGGTGCCGTCGAGCCCGATGGTGACCTCGACGGCCCGCAGCGCGCGCTCGTACGCCTCGACGGAAGTCCTTCGCACGTAAGCGATCCGGCCGGCGAGCAGCCGGGCGCGCAGGTCAGCGAGGCCGGCGCTGAAGCTGTCTTTCTCGGCGTGCTGCGTGTAGGCGGTGAGTGAGGTGAGCTGCGAGAACGCCGACGGCCCGGACAGCGCGGCCGCGATCTCCCGTATCCGGGGATCGACCTCGAAGTCGGGATCGGCCTCGACCAGGTAGGCCAGCACGGGATCGAGGCCGGGCAGCGTGGACGCGTTGGAGCCGGGCAGGTCGGTGCCGTAGAAGCCGATCCGGTGCTCGCGCATCCAATCCAGGTGCGCCCGCAGCTCGGTCCACAGGCCCATCAAGCCGGTGACGCCGTTGGCCAGCACATCGCCGAGGGGCCGCGAGTCGTCGCCGCGCAGCCAGTCGGCCACCGCCCAGCCCTCGACGAAACCGCTCTCCATCGCGTATACGCGGAAGCCGTGCCGCTCGGCCAGGTGCCGAAGCAGCCGGCTGCGCAGGAGGTACTGCTCGCGGTTGTAGTGCGAGCTCTCGCCGATCGCGACCACTCGCGCGCCGCCGAGCGCCTCGTCCAGGCGGTCGAGCTCGTCGAGCCCGAACACCGCTGCCGCACTGAGCATCGTGGATCCCCCTCGCCGTTGCTTTCCCAACTTTGAGAACGGTACCAGATGTGGGAATGTAGGGCCGTGGACCAGTTGGACCTGCTGCTGCACCCCATCCGCCTGCGCATCGTGCACGCCATGTCCGGCGATCGCGTGCGCACCACCACGGACCTGTGCCGACAGCTGCCCGACGTGCCCAAGACCAGCGTCTACCGGCACGTCGGCCTGCTCGCCGAGGGCGGCATCCTGGAAGTCGTCGAGGAGCAGCGGGTGCACGGGGCCGTGGAGCGCCACTACCGGTTGCGCAAGGGCGGCGCGGTGGTCGACCGCGAGGCCGCCGAGGCGATGACGCTGGAGGACCACCGACGCGGCTTCACCGGCGCCATGGCGACCCTGCTCGCGGAGTTCAACGCCTACCTGGACCGGGACGGCGCCAACCCGCCGGCCGACTCCGTCGGCTACAAGCAGGGCGTGCTGTGGTTGGACGCAGCGGAGATGGAGGAACTGGCGCTGGAGATCGTCGGCCTGCTGCGCCGCCGTGCCGGCAACGGCCCCGGTGACGCCCGGCGGCCGTACCTGATGAGCATGATCATGTTCCCCACGGAGTCGGCCTAGTGTGACCTTCGTCGTGCGGGAATGAGGCCGTCTCGGGCGCGCGTTGAACCTGGTTGTGACCGAAGCCAGTGGTGTGCCCCTGTCCGTGCTCGACCTCGCCCCGGTGTCGCAGGGTTCGACCAGCGCGCAGGCGCTGCAGAACACCCTCGACCTGGCGCGGCACGTCGAGCGGCTGGGCTATCACCGTTATTGGCTGGCCGAGCACCACAACATGCCGGGCATCGCCAGCTCGGCGCCGGCCGTGCTGATCGGGCAGGTGGCCGCGGCGACCGAGACGATCCGGGTCGGCTCCGGCGGCGTGATGCTGCCCAACCACCCGCCGCTGGTGGTGGCCGAGCAGTTCGGCACGCTGGAGGCGTTCCACCCGGGCCGGATCGACCTGGGCATCGGGCGGGCACCGGGCACCGACGGCGTAACGGCACAGGCGTTACGGCGCAGCACCGGGCCGCTGTCGGCCGACGACTTCCCGCAGCAGCTGGCCGAACTGCTGCGCTACTTCGAGGAGCCGGCCCCGGACCAGAAGGTGGTCGCGGTCAACGCGCCCGGCAACAAGCCGCCGCTGTGGCTGCTCGGCTCGTCCGGCTACAGCGCCCAGGTGGCCGGGCTGATGGGCATCCCGTTCGCCTTCGCGCACCACTTCAGCGCCGAGAACACGTTGCCGGCCCTGGCTTTGTACCGCGAGGCGTTCCGGCCGTCGGCCGTGCTGGACCAGCCGTACGCGATGGTCGCGGCGGCGGTCGTGGCCGCCGATGACGACGAGCAGGCCCGCTATCTGGCCGGGCCGAGCGGGCTGTCGTTCCTGCGGCTGCGCAGCGGCCGGCCGGGGCTGTTCCCGACGCCGGAGGAGGCGGCCGCCTATCCGTACACGGATCTGGAGCGGCTGTTCATCGAGGACCGGGCCCGGTCGATGATCATCGGCGGGCCGGAGACGGTGGCGTCCCGGGTGGCCGAGCTGCTGGAGTCGACGCAGGCCGACGAGTTGATGGTCACCACCATGGTGCACGACCACAATGACCGGCTGCGTTCTTACGAATTGCTGACCAAGGCCGTTCGCGGTTCGTAAGCACCCATCATCTTGTGAGCGCAACCGATGGCGCTGTGGAATTGCTCCATGGCGATATCGGTGGCGCATGAGGTGCACTCCTCGACCCGGCTCTCCCGCGGGCTGATCACGGCCGTGCGGGTGATCACCGGAATGCTGTGGATACAGAACGTGTCCTGGAAGTCGCCGCAGCCGCCGAACTACGGCGGATTGCGGATGTGGACCGAGGACGCCGTCGACCACCCGGTCCTCCCGCCCTTCGCCTGGCTGGTCCAGCACGTCGTGCTGCCCGGTTTCCCACTGTTCGGGGCCCTCGCGCTTGCCGTGGAGATCCTGCTCGGCGCATTCCTCGTCGTCGGCCTCGCCACGCGTTTCTGGGCCGTTGTCGGTATCGGCCAGACGCTGGTCATCACCCTGTCGGCCCTTGATGTGCCCGGTGAGTGGTTCTGGTCCTACGCGCTGATGTTCGTCGCCCATTTCGCCGTGCTGGCCACCGCCGCCGGTCGATTCGGCGGCGTTGACGCCGTGCTGCGTCCCCGCTGGGCGGGCAACCGGTTCCTGCTGCTCGCGTCCTGAACTGAACGACTCCGTCGCGCGTAAATCAAGGAGTGGGTATGAAACTCGCCGTCGGAATCGGCGTCGGCCTCGCCCTGGCCACGCTGCTGGCGATCCCGCAGGGCCTGCCGTGGCACATGATCGGCCTGGGTGTCCCCGGCTACCTCGTCGTGCTGGCGCTGGCCGCGTCGGCGGTGACGGGCGGCTGGCACGAGCGCCGGTCGCTGGTGCTGATCGCCGGCGTCGGGCTGCTGATCGCGGGCCTGTTCCAGCTGTTCGAGCTGGCCGTCGGCGGTCAGAACACCCTGGGCGGCGACCTGTCCACGGTGTCGCTGCTACTGGGTGGGGGTATCGGGCTGACGGCCATCGGCTGGGTGGAGAAGGCCGCCTGATGGAGCAGCTGGGGTGGGGTGCGGTCGCCGGCCTGGCGGCCGCGCTGCCGGTCGGGGTGCTGATGGCGACCCAGCACATGGCCTCGGCCCAAGAAATGTCACCGGCGGGGTGGCTGGCGTTCGCGGCGTATGCGGTGGTCGTCGGCCTGGTGTTGATCGCGGTGGCGCGGGGCTCGCGGCAGGGGCTGGCCATGACGGCGTCGGCGGGCGTGCTGCTGGGGACGTTGGGGTGGCTGGTGTTCTCGCTGACGCTGGAGCCGCTGTTCCACGGTCAGCTGCCGACGTGGTCGGCCGCCGCGGCGGCGAAGACGTATCCGGAACTGGTCGGCAATGTGCTGCACGGCGCGCTCACCGGGCTGCTGCTGCATTTCGTCGCCGGGGTGTGGACTTTGAAGCTGCGCGAGAAGCGCGATCCGGTCGAACGGGCCCGGATTGTCGTGGTGGGCGGCGGATTTGCCGGCGTCGCGGCGGCGCAGCGGTTCGAGCGGCTGGTGCTGCGCGGGGCCAAGCTCGATGTCACTCTCGTCAGCGATTCGAACTTCCTGCTGTTCACGCCGATGCTGGCCGAGGTTGCTTCCGGGGCTCTGGAACCGGCGCACATCAGCGCCCCGATCCGATCCGCCGCCGCGCACACCACGTTTCACCACGGCCGGGTCGACCGCGTCGATCCGGCCGGGCGGGAAGTCGTGCTGGAATCGGGGGAAACCCTGCCGTACGACCATCTCGTGCTGGCCGTCGGGTCCGTGCCGCACACCTTCGACCTGCCCGGCATCGCCGAGCATTCGTTCCCGCTGAAGAACCTCGCCGACGCCGTCGCCCTACGCAACCACGCGCTGCGGCTGCTGGAGGCCGCCGACCGCGAGACCGATCCTCGCACCCGGCGGGAGCTACTGACCTTCGTCGTCGCCGGGGCCGGTTTCGCCGGCACCGAGATGATCGCCGAGCTGTTCGACCTCGTGCACGGCGTGTCGCACTACTACCCCGGCGTCCAGCCGTCGGAACCCCGTTTCGTGCTGGTGCACGCCGGCGACCGCATCCTGCCCGAGCTCGGGCCGGAGCTGGCCGCGTACGCCATGGAACGCCTTGCCGCGCGGGGCATCGAGCATCGGCTGAACCTGCGGGTCACCGAGGCCGCCGAGGATCTGGTCCGGTTGGACAACGACGAGCTCATCCCGACCAGGACCTTCGTCTGGACCGCCGGCAACAAGCCCACTCCCCTGCTCGGCTCGCTGACCACCGACACGTCGCTGCGGGTCGAGGGCTTCGAGCACGTCTGGGCAGTGGGCGACTGCGCCCGGATTCCCACTGTGGACGGCGGTTTCCATCCGCCCACCGCCCAGCACGCCCTCCGCCAGGGCGTGACCGTCGCCGACAACGTCGCCGCCTTCGTGGCCGGCCGCGCCCCCGTCGAGTTCCGCTTCCGGACCATCGGCGTGCTGGTGGCGTTGGGGCACCGGACCGCCGCAGCGGAGATCCGCGGCCGGCGTTTCGCCGGACTCGTGGCGTGGTTGCTGTGGCGGGGAATCTATCTGTCGAAGCTGCCCGGGGTGGAGAAGAAGATTCGGGTGCTGTTCGACTGGACGCTGGATCTGGTGTTCCCACGGGACATCGTGGTGACGGCCGCCGCGCCGCGCCGGTCGAAGGTGAGGGCGCGATGAAGAACACCGTCGGCACCGACGAAGGCCGGGCCACGAAAGACGCGACTGAGGCCGGCCGGGCGATGAAGGCCCGCGACGCCGCCATTGCCGGTGCGCTGGCCGGCTTCGCCGGCGGGGCCGCTTTCGCCGGCACCCTGACGATCCAGGGGCAGCTGGCCACCGTTGCCTCGATCGTGCACACCGACAACGTGGTCGCCGGTCTGGCCGTGCACATGGTGATCGCCACGATCCTCGGCGTCGGCTTCGGGCTGCTGATCTCGCGGCAGCGGGCCCGGGCCGGCGAGACCGTGTTCTGGGGCCTGATCTACGGGGCCTTCTGGTGGTTCCTGGGGCCGCAGACCTTGCTGCCGCTGTTCCTGGGCAAGCCGGTGGCGTGGGATCTGGGCAGCGCCCAGGCGTTGCTGCCGAGCCTGATGGGACATCTGCTCTACGGAGCCGTCGCCGGCATCGCCTTCGTCGTCCTGCAACAGGACACGGATCCGTTGTGGCGTAATCCGTCGCGCGGCATGGTCCTCCGTGGACTGATCGCCGGGCTGGCCGTCGGCCTGGTGCTGGGACTGCCGTGGGAGGGGCTGCTGGCCGGTGCCGGCTACGCCCTCATCGCGTCGCCGGAGAGCACGGGGCCGGCACTGGTGCGGGGCACGGTGTACGGCTTCGCCTGGTGGGTGTTCGCCGCGCTAACGGTTGAACCGTTACTGTTCACCGTCACCTTGGACTGGTCACAGCAAGCCGCCGCTCGCGACGCCCACCTGATGCCGGCCTATGTCCTGCTGGGCGCGGGCATCGCCGTCGGGTACACCTGGCTCGGGCTGATCGCCAAAGTGCTGTTCACGGACGACATCCGGCTGGTGCGAACCGAGGCCGCCGGCAAGCGGGGCCTGCGGGCGCTGGGCTACGGGGCGTTGTCGGGCCTCGCCGGCGGGCTGGTGTTCACCGTGGTGATGGTCGCCGTCGGCGAATTCCCGTTGGTGGCACAGATGATCGGCTCGCACTCGGCGGTGGCCGGCTTCGTCGTGCACATGGTGATCGCCCAGATCCTGGGCATCTCCTACGCCATCCTGTTCCGGCGGCGCAGCTTCGACCTGACGTCCGGCATCGGCTGGGGCCTGTCGTACGGCTTCTTCTGGTGGACGCTGGGCAACCTCACCCTGCTGCCGCTGTTCACCGGCGCCCCGGTCGACTGGAGCGCGGCCGGCATCGCCGCCGGATTCCCTTCCCTGGTCGGACATCTGGCCTACGGCGCGGCGCTCGGCGCGGTCTACCACCGGCTCGAGCGACGGGCCAACCCGTGGTGGCAGACCCGCAGCAAGGTGGTCGCCGAGCAGACCGTCGCCCGTCGCGACCAGATCCGCGGCGCCGCCCCGGCGATGTGGGTGTTCACCGTCCTCATCGCCCTCATCATCCCCATCCTCGTCGGCACCGCCCCCTAATTCGCCACATGCGCTTCCCATGTGGCATTGGAGCGCAAGTGGGAAGCGCATGTGGCAGAAGGGGCTAACGCAAGGTGCGGGGGCGCACGGCGTTGGCGCGATCCACCAAGGCGACGCGTTCGGTGACGGAGCTGGCCAGGCGGGCCAAGGTGCGATAGCACTCCTCGAGGCCGAAACGCAGGCCCCGCTCGGTCAGCTCGGCCCCGAGCACGGTGGTGACGCCGTTGTCGCCGCCGGGCTTGCCGGCCAGCACCCAGTCGAAGGCGGCCCCGAGCACGTCGGCGATGAGCTTGGTGCGCTTCTGCACGTCCAGCATGAGGCGGTCCAGCCGGTGGCCGGCCTCCAGCAGGTCGGCCACGGTCAGCTCGGCCGGCCGCCGGTCCCGTATCCGCACCTTCAGGGCCCCGATCTGCGCGGACAGGTACTGGCTGGAGCTGTCCGGCACGCTGTCGAGGATCTCCACCGCCCACGACCGGTGCCCCTGCGCCAGCCGGGTCCGGGCCAGGCCGAAGGCGGCGCTGACGTACCCGTGGTCGGTGCGCCACACCAGCTCGTAATACCGTGCGGCCGCGCCATGATCACCGCACAGCTCGGCGCTCACCGCCAGCGCCAGCTTGACCGCCGGCTCACCGGGCAGCCGGTCGAAGACCAGGTTGAAGGCGACCTTGGCCTCCTTCGGCTTCGACTGCGCGATGGCCACGAGACCCCGGTACCAGCTGACCCGCCAGTCCCCCGGCACGTCCTCGGTGGCCTCGTCCAACACGCCGATGGCCGACGGCAGATCCTCCAGGTCGATGTACGCGCGGGCCCGTCGCAGCAGCACCTCGGGCGTGACCATGGGGGCGTTGTCGAGGCTCTGCAACATGGCCTTCGGATCGACGCCGGTCACCGTGGCCAGGAAACCGGCGGCCGGGTCGCCGGCGTCGACCTGCGGCACCGGCAGCGCGACGGCGACCTCGTGCGGCTCGGGGGCCAGCAGCTCGTCCCGTGGCCCGAACGGCCGCCGCTCGGTGCTGAACAGGTGCGACAACCGCGGCGGCGGCTGCTCGCCGCCGATGGCCACCACCTCCCGCAGCACGCCGACCAGCTGCTCGGCCATGTCCTCGGCCGAGTGGAACCGCTGCTCCGGCTTCTCGTGCGTGGCCCGCAGCAGAAACCGGTGGTACGACTCGAAAATCTCGAACAGCGGCACCTCGTCCGGCCCGGGCAGGCTGTGCTTGCGGGCACCGCGGTACTCCGGGAACTCGAAGCTCAGCACGGCCATCATCCGGCCGACCGTGTACAGGTCGGACGCCACCGACGGCCCGCGCCGGCCCAGCTCCGGCGCGCTGTAGCCGGCGGTGAAGAACAGCGGGCTCTCGAAGTCGTCCATCCGCCGCACGGCCCCGAGATCGAGCAGCTTGAGCTGCTCGTCGGTCTGGATCACGTTGTCCGGCTTGAGATCGCAGTACAGCAGGCCGACGCCGTGCAGATAACCCAGCGCCGGCAGGATCTCCAGCCCGTAGGCGATCACCTGCGGCAGCGGCATCGGCTCGATACGCCGGTCCGGGCGGCGGCGCTTGTAGGCCAGCTCGCGCAACGAGTCGCCGCCGACGTACTCCATCACGATGTAGCCGACCATGGTGCCGGTGTCGGGATCGGGGTGCTGCACGAAGTTGTAGATCTTGACGATGTTCGGGTGCTCGACCTCGGCCAGGAACCGCCGCTCGGCCACCGCCGCGGCCATCGCCGCCGGGTCGCCGGTGTCGATCAGGCCCTTGAGCACGACCCAGCGGTCGTTCACGTTGTGGTCGCGGGCCAGGTAGATCCAGCCGAGACCACCGTACGCCAGGCAGCCGAGCACCTCGTACTGACCGCCGAGCACCTCGCCCGGCGTCAGCTTCGGCACAAAGGAAAACGGTGTGCCGCAACGGGGACACACCCCGACGGTCAACCCCGCCACCCCGTTGTCGCTGCGGCCGACCCGGGAAGCGCAGTGCGAGCAGAACCGTTTGTTCTCGGCCACCACCGGGTCGTCCAGCACGGCGGTCGACGGGTCCCGGTAGGGCACGCGCGGCACCTCGACCAGGCCGGCGCCCAGGCCACCACGGCCGAGCGACGGCCCGGTCAGCGGTCTTGAGCCCTGGCTGGAGGGCCTCCAGTGCGAATCGGTGTGACCGGTCGGCGCGAGTCCGGTGGCCGTCGGGTCCCACTGCTCGGTCGGCATGTCGTCAGTCCACGTATCGCGGGGTCGGCGGGGCGGGCACCGGTCCGAGGCGGTCGCCCAGCCAGTGCTTGTAGTCGGCGGTCCAGGTGCCGTCGGCGCGGATCTTCTCCAGCACCGCGTTGATGAAGCGGACGAAGTCGGTGTCGGTCCTGGGCACCGCCAGCCCGTACGGCTCGTCGGCGAACCGCGGTCCGACCACCTTGGTGTACGGGTCCTGCGCGGCCAACCCGGCCAGGATGGTGTCGTCCGTGGAGGTGGCGTCGACCTGGCCCTGCTGCATCAGCACCAGGCAGTCGGTCCAGTTGTCCACGGACACCAGCTGGGGCTTGGAAGCGACCTTGGTCAGCGCGTCCAGCGAGGTGGATCCCTTGGTGGCGCACACCTTCTTGCCGGCCATGCCGCCGATGTCCTGCACTGTCGAGTTGGCGTCCACCAGCACCCGTTGGCCGGCCGAGAAGTAGACGGAGGAGAAGCCGACCTGGGCGGCCCGGGCGCAGTCGATGGTGAAGGTGCGGGCCACGATGTCGACCTGGCCCTGTTGCAGCACGGGAATCCGGTCGGCCGAGGTGATCGCCTTGAACTGGATCCGGTCCGGGTCGCCGAACAGCGCCTGCGACACGGCGTGCAGCATGTCCACGTCGAAGCCCTCGACCTGGCCGGTGACCGGGTCGCGGAAGCCCATCGGGAACGTGTTCTGGTCGACGCCGGCGATCAGCCGGCCGCGCTGCACGATGTCGGCCATGGTGGAGCCCTCGGGCATCTGCCCGGGCGGCGGCAGCGGGCCGCTGGGCCGCAGGCTGGCCGTGGCGTCGCAGGCGTCGCCCGGGGCCTTGCTGCCGGTGGTCGGCGCGGGCCCGCCGCCCAGGCCCGGCGGCTCCGGCACGGTGACGGTGGACGAGCTGCCCACGGACTGCGCGGGCAGCGACGAGCCGCACCCCGCCAGCACCAACGCCAGCGCGGTCACCACAACCGCCGCCCTCACCAGTACTCCCTGAACCGCTGCCAGATTCCCCACCCCGAGGCTACGCCGATCACGACCGCGATGACGATCAGTCCGGGCCGCAGCAGCGTCAGCGCCGCGTCGGCGGCCGAGGTCTGGCTGGCGAAGGCCGTGCGAGCGGTGTCCAATGCGGACACCAGGTTCTTGTCGAGGTCGGCGAACAGTGTGCCGCTGCTGCCGGCGCTGGCGCCGATGCTGGACTGCACGGCCTGGTTGTACTGGCCGGCGTCGTCGGCCTCGCGGATCCGGCGGTGCACCGACACCCAGGCCTGCTGCGCCTTGATCGCGTTGTCCAACGAGGTCCGCACGGTCGGATCGGTGGCCATGGCCCGGGCCTGCCCGAGCAGTCCCTGCGAGCCGTCGCGGCCGCCGAGCCGGTTGGCGGCGGCCAGGTAGTCGGTCTGGTAGCTCTGGCCGTTGCCCCGGACCACCAGCGTCAGCGTCTCGTCGGCCCGTGCCTGCACGGCCGCGAACCGGGCCTGCACCAGCACGGCGACCTGGTCCGAGCCGTCCCTTCTGGCACTGTCCAGATGCAACGTCACGGCCGTCATGGCCGCGGCCGTCCACAGCAGCCCGATCACCGCGGCGACCGTGCCGACCAGCAGACCGGTGTTGACCAAGCGGTTGGTCGCGCCGAGCAGGTACCACTGGGCCGCGAACAGCAGGCCGACCGTGATCAGCAGCAGCACGATCTGGCCGAGCGGGAACGAGGTCGCCGCGTCCTGCTCCTGGGTGAGGCGAGCGTTCTCGGCCTTGTAGAGCTGTTCGGCGGCCGGCAGCAGCTTGGCCCGCATCAGGCCGGACGCCTCGCGCAGGTAGGCCGCGCCGACCGGGAAACCCTGGCGGTTGTTGGCCCGCGCCGTCTCCACGAGTCCGGTGTAGATCGGCAGCTGGCTGGACAGCGTCTCGAGGGCGCCCGGCGCGATCTCGGTGCCGGCCTGCAACGTCAGCGCCGAGGTCGCCTGCGCGATGTCGGCCAGGTACTGCTGCCGGGTCGCCGCCGGCTCGATGCCGCCGGCCAGGAAGGCGCTGGACGCCGTCGCGTCCGCGTCCTGCAGGGCGCGGTAGATGTCCTGCGCCGCCACGCTCAGCGGCTCGGCCGTGGTGGCCAGGTCCTGCACGTCGTCGCTCTTGGCCTGCACGCCGTTCGAGGTCACGATGCCGACGACGATGGCCAGCACGACCAGGCCGGCCGCGATGCCGACCAGCCGTCCCGGCGTGGAGCGGACCAGCTTGCGGGCCACCCGCCAGAGGCGGATCGGGGCGCGCGGCAGGGCCGCGGCCCGGGTGATCACACCGGCCACCGGCGATCACCCCTCTCCCACTGGCGTCCTCCCCTGTCGACTATCGATCGTGTGGTCGCGCGGCGCTACCCGAATCGAAGAGCGGGCACCACATGTCTGCCCCTGGGTGTGGTTCTCCTCACCTGGTTGGCGCAGGGCGACGGGGGCATTACGGCCCCGATTGGTCTAGATAAGGGACAATGTCCGGCATGACCAGTGACGTGCTGCGCTACGCTGCGTTCACCACCACACCCGAGGGCGGCAATCCCGCCGGTGTGGTGCTGGAGGCCGGCGGGCTGGACGACGCCGACCAGCAGAAGATCGCCGCTGACGTGGGCTATTCGGAGACGGCGTTCGTCACCCGGGCCGCTGACGGCTACCGGGTGCGCTACTTCAGCCCGCTGGCCGAGGTCGCCTTCTGCGGGCACGCCACCATCGCCACCGCCGTCGCGCTGGCCGAACGAGACGGTCACGGACAGTTGCTGTTCCACACCGCGGCCGGCGAGATCCCCGTCACCACCACGGTCGGTGACGACGGCCTCGTCCGGGCCAGCCTGACCAGTGTGCCCACCTCGTCCCGGGAGGCCACCCCCGAGGAGATCGCCGACACCCTGGTCGCGCTGGGCTGGTCCACCGCCGACCTGTCCAGCCAGCACGTCCCCCACGTCGCCTTCGCCGGCAACCACCACCTCGTGCTCGTGCTCGCCTCCCGGTCGCGGCTCGCGGCGTTGAGCTACGACTTCGACCGGCTGGCCACGATCATGACCCGCTTCGGCTGGACCACCGTGCAGCTGGTCTGGCCGGAGAACGACACCCTCTGGCACTCCCGCAACCCGTTCCCCGTCGGCGGCGTCGTCGAGGACCCCGCCACCGGCGCCGCGGCCGCCGCCTTCGGCGGCTACCTGTTGGCCACCGGCCGGGTCAGCGCGCCCGTGCAGCTCACCCTCAGGCAGGGCGAGGACATGGGCCGCCCCAGCCTGCTCACCGTCGACCTCGACCCCGCCGACCCACGGGTCACCGTCAGCGGCACGGCGACACGGATCGTCTAGGCCAAGGTCTTCGACAGGAAGATGCGGCTGATTCCGTTGTCGGTCGGCACCTCCCCGAAGACCTGCCAGCCCTGCTTCACGTAGAAGTCGGGGGCCTGGAAGCTGATCGTGTAGACCACGCCGGCGCGGCAGCCGCGATTGACGGCCTCCTGCTCGGCGGCGGCGAGGAGCTGCGCGCCAAGGCCGGAGCCGCGGTACTCGGCCGGCAGGTAGAGCAGTTCCACGAAGAGCAGACCGAGCGTGGTCCGCCCGATCAGGCCACCGACCACCTCGCCGGTGTCGGGGGCCCGGGCCAGGACCGCCAGCTTGCGCTGGTCGACGACGCCGGCCTTGGCGAGGTTGTACTCGTCCAGACCGGCGTCGATCAGGTCGACGTGCTCACGTTCGGGCTGGTCGGTGACGAAGAAGTCCATGCCTCGAACGTAGCCAGGGGTACCGACAGTCTTAGATGCCCTGCCAGGAAGGCTTGGTGTCGTACGTGGAGCGGTAGTAGTCGGCGAGCTTGAGCCGGCTGGCGGCGGCCTCGTCGAGGATGACGGTGGCGTGCGGGTGCAACTGGAGCACGGAGGCGGGGACGATGGCCGCGAGGGGGCCCTCGACGGCCAGGGCGACGGCCTCGGCCTTGGACTCGCCGGTGGCGAGCAGGATGAGGTGCCGGGCCTCCATGATGGTGCCGATGCCCTGGGTGAGCACGTGCTGCGGCACCTCGTCGAGGCCGGCGAAGAAGCGGGCGTTGTCCACCCGGGTCTGCCGGGTCAGGGTCTTGACCCGGGTCCGCGAGCCGAAGGACGAGATGGGCTCGTTGAAGCCGATGTGGCCGTCGGTGCCGATGCCGAGCAGCTGGAGATCGACGCCGCCGGCCGCGGCGAGGGTGCGCTCGTAGTCGGCGCAGGCCCGCACGACGTCGGCGGCGGAGCCGTCGGGGCCCATGAACCGGTCGTCGCCGATGCCGAGACGGTCGAGCACCTCGCGGCGGACGACCTCGCGGTAGGACTCGGGGTGCCCGGCGGGCAGGCCGACGTACTCGTCGAGCTGGCAGATCCGGGCCCGGTCCAGGCTCAGCCCCTGCTCACGACGACGCTGCAACGCCTGGTAGACGGGCAGCGGCGTGGAGCCGGTGGCCACCCCGATCAGCGCGTCGGGCTTGCGCGCGACCAGGTCGGCGATGGCCGCCGCGGCCAGCTCGCCCTGCGCCGGCGCGTCCGGCACGATCACGATCTCCATCTGTGGCCCCCGACGACTCGGTCCAATGGTTCAGACCAATCGTAGCCGTGACCGGCCAGTAGGAGAACGTGCTCGGGAACACGTTCATCGGCCGGGCTGGTCGAACCGCACGAAAGCACGCAGCGTGCCGGGCCCGAAGTCGCGGATCTCGGCGTAGCCGAGGGCCTCGTAGAAGGCGCGTTGCGCGGGCTCGTCGTCGGTCAGCAGCACCTTCTGCCGGACCGCGGCGTAGCGCGCGATCACGGCGTCGACCAGCGCGCGGCCGATGTCGCGGCGCTGCGCGTCGGGATGCACGAGCACGTCCTGGAGGTAGCAGATGGTGGCGTCGTCCGAGATGGCCCGGGCCAGACCGACGAGGCGGCCGCCCAGCCTGGCCGTGACCACATAGGACGAACCGGCGACGGCGGCGCGCAGCAGGTCGGGGTCGGCGGTGTACGCGGTCCAGCCGACGGCTTGGTAGAGGGGCAGCAGTTCGTCCAACGGCATTTCCGCGGCGATCACGGGCTCGTCCATGACCGCACTCTAGGGCCCGACGAGCCGCGCCACATCGAGTTTCGCCTTGAGTTGACCGTACGTCAGCATCAGGTCGGCGACCCGTTGCAGCCGGTCCCGCGACACCGAGGTCGGGAAGACGGGGATGGCCACCTCCCGGGCGATGTCGGATGTCACCCCGCCGACGAACGTGGGCAGGATCTGTTGTACGGCAACGACATCGTGGGCATCGGCGGCACCGCGTTCGATCGCGCGGCGGAAGGCGCCGACGGCGGCGGGGTGCTGCTGGGCGAACGTGGACAGGGCGAAGTAACCGGCGATGGGCAGATCGTGGGCGGGCCCGGGGCCGTAGAGGTCGACGACGGGCACGGTGCCGCTCTGCCGGCGGGCGATGGTGATGAACGGCTCCAGCTGCAACGCGGCGTCGACTTCCTTGCCGGCCAAGGCGGCCGGGGTGTCGGCGTGGTGCACGATCGGCGTCTTGACGCTGCCGGGATCGACACCGTCGGCCTGGAGGATGGCCTTGAGCGCGAGCAGCGGAATGTCGTTGGGGGCGTTGCTGCTGACGGTCCGACCGGCCAGGTCCTCGGCCGAGTGGATGCCGGAATCGGGCCTGGTGGCCACGATCTGCACGTGCGGGCCGTCTGCCAGCACGCGGTAGTCGCCGGTGCCGTTGGCCTGCGCCTGGAACAGCGTGGCCCAGTTGCCGAAACCGATGTCGATGTGGTCGCCGGCCAGCAGCGGCAGGCTGTCGGTGCCGCTCTTGGTCGGCGTGATCTTGACGGTCAGACCCTCGTCACGAAAGTAGCCTTTGCTCAGGGCCAGGTAGAACGGGGCCGTGTCGATCACCTGCATCACGCCGACACGGATCACCGTCTCACCGTTGCCGTGCTGTTCCTGGGTTCCGTTGAGCACACTGCAGCCGGCGACGGCGACGAGCGCCGCCGCCAGCAGCGCGATGCGGCGCATGCCTCACGCTCCTTTGTGGACGGTACGCCAGCAGACCGTGGTGAAGGGGACGTCGATCTGGTCCGAGGGCACCAGTGATCGTTGCCGGTCGAGGAATTCCTTGCGTTCCAACGGTTCCAGCGCGAGGACGCGACTGTAGGTGCCAAGCAGGGCCACCAGGTCGTCCACGTGCCGACGCCAGGTCCACCGCAGCGCCCGGTACTGGGGTGTGCCGAACGGCGCGTCGGCGGCCAGGATCAGCCGGCCCGGGCGGCGGGTCTCGTCGTGGGCCGAGGTCACCGGCCACCAGAACGCCGCCGTCCAGTCGTCCCCGATCTCTGGCAGATTCCAGGCCGTGGCAAGGATTCCGCCGGGGCGCAGCACCCTGGCCGCCTCGTACGTGGCCTGTGGCTGGGCGAACCAGTGCCACGACTCGAAGGCCACCACCAGGTCCGCGGCGGCGTCCTCGACCGGGATGTGCTCGGCCGTGCCGGCCAGCAGTTCCGCCCCGTCCACCGCGAAAGCCGCCCGCATGTTCGGATCCGGCTCGACCGCCAGGGTTTCCCGGGCGAACCGAGCCAGCCGGCGAGTCTGAATGCCCGTGCCCGCCCCGAGTTCCACCGCCCGCCCACACGGCTGCGGCACCAGCCAGTCGAAGGCGGCGTACGGGATCTCGGACCGCGACCGGTGATACGCCTCGGCCACGGCTCCGAACGCGCGGGACACCCCAGCAGCATGGCGACCCCGACCGACGACGCGCCGGCTTTCGCTGACACGTCACCGGATCGGCGCAGGCGGGCGACACGTTGCGGTGCGATTGCGATGCCGGCCCGCGCACCGGATCAGGCGGTACCGTCCCGGTGATCGATCGGAGAGCCCATGAGCGACTGGCCCACCGACAAGATGACCGCGTTACGCCTCGGCCAGCGGCTGGTCGCCGAGGTGCCGTCCGCCGGGCCCAACCGGCGCGCCTTCGTCGACATCACACCGCACGCCACCGCGGCCGACGCCGAGGCCCGCGTGAACGGCTGGACGCGGACCGACCACGAGCGCACCTTCACGCTGCGGCACTGGGACTACGACGCCGTCCGGCTGGACGGGTACGACTACGACATCGGCGCGTTCCTGATCCGGTCCACGACCGTCGTCGGCGAGCCGGACCTGGCCGCCGCCCTGCGCGCCTGGCGGCTGCATCCCGCGCAGTTCCAGTACCCCTGGCACACCGACGATCCGCTAGGCGGCTAATCGGTAGATGTGCTCCACCACGTCCCGTCCCACCCCGGCGGCGAACGAGGTCTCGGCGCCGATCCGCACGAAGCCGGCCCGGGCGAGCACCGTGGCCGAGCCGATGTTGTGCTCGGCGACCCTGGCGAACAGCGGCCGTGCCGGCTCGAGCGGCACGAACGCCGCCAGCGCGGCCGAGGCCAGCCCCCGGCCCCAGCGGGACGGGTCGATCCAGTAGCTGATCTCCCGCTCGCCGTCCATGGTGAAGCTGGCGATCGTGCCGGCCAGCCCGTCCGCGTCGATCGCCCGCATCCGCACGTCGGGATTGCCGCGGACCCGCTCGTAGTGCGCGTCGAACGCCGCCCGGTCGCTCGGATCGGCCCGGGTGAACGCCGCCATCGCCACGGCCGCCGGCACTCGCTCCCACTCGAAGAGCTGGTCGAGATCGGCGTCGTCGAGCATCCGCAGCGTCACGTCCATGGCGGCAGGCTACGGACCACCCCTGACAGAAAGCCCGATGGCGGCGATGTCGGACGGCCCCAGTTGGCAGCAGCCACCGACGAGCGTGGCGCCGTCGTGGAGCCAGTCGCGCACGGCCGAGGGGGCGAAGGTGCGGCGGCCGTCCCAGGCTCGGGCGACGGCATCCCAGCCCTCGCCGCTGTTGGGGTACACGACCACGGGCTTGCCGCTGACCGCGGCGGCCAGCGGGACGGCGGCGGTGGCGTCCAAGGGGTCGCAGCAGTTGACGCCGACGGCGACGACCTCCGGCACGTTCCGGACCAACTCGAACGCCTCGGCCAACGGCTGGCCGGCGCGCGTGTGGGAACCGTCGATGCTGAACGAGAGCCAGGCCGGGATGCCGGTGCCGGCGATGATCGAGACCAGCGCCTCGGCCTCGTCCAGGTCGGGAATCGTCTCCAGGGCCAGCACATCGGGGCCGGCGGCGGCCAGCACCTCGATCCGCGGCGCGTGGAAGTCGATCAGCTCGTGGCGTGAAAGCCCGTAGCGGCCACGGTATTCGGAGCCGTCGGCCAGCACCGCGCCGTACGGTCCGACGCTCGCGGCGACCCACAGTCGCCGGTCGTCGACCTCGGCCTGGAACGAGGCCTGCCGGGCCAGCCGGACGCTGAGCCGCAGCAGTTCGGGGGTCTCGTCGCCGAAGCCCTCGAACGAGGCCTGGTAGCTCGCCGTGGTGGCGATGTCCGCGCCGGCCTCGTAGTACGCCCGGTGCGCGGCGATGATCGCCGAGGGATCGTCACGGAGCAGGCGGGCGGACCACAATCGATCGGACAGGTCATGGCCGGCTGCGGCCAGCTGGTTGGACAGTCCGCCGTCGAGGACGAGCGGCGTGTCCGTGCGGAAGGCCATGGCTACTGTGCCGGCCCCTTCGCCAGTTGCACGGTGACCGTCTGGTCCCCGTCGGCCGACGACACGCCGACCGACACCCGGTCGCCCGGGTGGAACTGGGTCAGCAGATCGGTCAGCGTGTTGGCCGAGTCCACCGTCTGCCCGTTGATCGACGTCACGACATCGCCCTGCTGGATGCCGGCGGCCTGGGCCGGGGAGCCCGACAGCACGCCCGCCACAAGAGCGCCGTTGGTGGCCTGCGCCCGCCGGCCACGTCCGGTCTGCGGGTCGACCTGCACGCCGAGCAGCGCCGAGTCGCCGAGGTGCACGGTGGCGCTGGCCTGGTGCTGGTTGATCTGCTTTTCGATGGCCATGGCCTGGTCGATGGGGATGGCGAAGCCCTGGCCGCCGCCGGTCGGCTGGCCGCCGCGGTTCATCTGGAAGCCCTGCGACGCCGCCGTGTCCACGCCGATGACCTGTCCTTGCGAGTTCACCAACGGGCCGCCCGAATCGCCCGGCTGCACGTTCGCCGCCACCTGGATCAGGCCCGTGAGCTGCTCGGACGTGCCGTCCTCACTGGACGCCGTGATCGACTGGCTCAGGCCCGTGACGCTGCCAGCGGCCACACTGGGTGCGCCGCCGACGCCGCCCGCGTTGCCGATGGCCAGGATCTGGTCGCCCTGGGAGACGGTGGCCGAGGTGCCGATCGGGGCCGTCGTCAGGCCGCTGGCGTTGCGCAGCTGGATGACCGCGATGTCGTGCGACCGGTCGTAGCCGACCACGCTCGCCTGGTACGTCCTGCCGTTGCCGATGTCCACCGCGCTGATGCTGGTCGCGCCGTTGATCACGTGGTTGTTGGTCAGCACCAGGCCGTCGGCCGTCAGCACGATGCCCGTGCCCGCCGCCTGGGCCTGCTGGAAGCCCAGCGTGGTGTTGATGTCGACCAGCGCCGGGTCGATCTTCGCCGCGATGCCCTCGCTGTCAGCGGGCGTCTGCTGCTCGGTGTGGCTCGGCTGGCCCGGCAGGGTGTACTGCTCCGGCGGGCCGCTCGACGCCTGGCCCTGCAACAACGTCGGGATGTAGTTGCCCGCCGCCGCGCCCAGCGCCACGCCGGCGGCGACCGCCAGCACCACCGTCAGCGCCGTCCGGCCCGTCCGGCGCGGTGGCGGCGGGGGTGGGGGCGGCGGCGGGTAGCCGAAGTAACCGCCCTGGTCCGGCAGCTGTGGGTAGCCGTACGGCTGGGTCATCGCCCGCTCCTCAGTCATCCCTGTCTACCACTACACCTCGCGTTCCTGAGACGAGCCTGAGTGCAGCCTGTCAAGGGAGAGGTAAGAATGTGGGCATGGACGACGGCGATGTGCTCGGACGGGTCAAGGCACTGGTGGACGAGGAGCACAAGCTCCGTGGGCACCACGAGCCCGACGCCGACCGGTTGGCCCAGGTGGAGGCCGAGCTCGACCAGTGTTGGGACCTGCTGCGGCAGCGACGGGCCAAGGAGGAGTTCGGCCGCAACCCGGACGAGGCCGCGGCCCGCCCGGTCCGCGAGGTCGAGAACTACCGGCAGTAGTGCCGAGGTGGGGGCCGGCGCGGTGGGCGTCGGTCCCCAGCAAGGCACACGGCTGGGGACTCAGGCCCGGGCGTCGGGGCCGGAGCAGGTGTAGCGGCGGTGCAGGATGCGCCGGCCGAGGGAGTCGGTGACGCGGGGGCACCGGCAGGCGCCGATGTCGAGGCCGTCCTCGACGGGGCGGGTGCGGTACGTCGGCCGGCGGACGCGCAGGTGCGGGGCGGTCATGGCGGTGCCTCCAAGTTCTTCCGGTGGGTGCAGTGGGCGTACCCGGACCGAACCGCAGGTCAAACGCGAGGTGAACAGGGTTACCGGAATGGCCGTCGAGGTGACGGAGGGTGGCGGGGGCTGCGCCGAGCGTGGGAACCCGGTGCGGCTGCACGTCCTCAGGAAGACATCACTACTCTCACGGTGTGATCGTCACTCATTCCTCCACCGGAGCGGTCCATGGCCGGTAACCGGTTCGGGCCGTTGGACCCGTTCTGCTTCCTGGCGGTCGTGCCGCTGGTGATCGTGGCGGTCGTGCTGGTCATCAGCGACCTCCTGCTGTTCGCGTTCGTGCCGCTGGTGCTGGCCGGACTGATCATGCTGGGCGACAGCTGGGCCAACCGCCGACCGTCCTAGGCGTCCCGGCGTCGCAGGAGGTAGCCGCCGAGCAGCAGGGCGAGCAGGGCGTAGCCGCAGAACACCGCGAAACCGGCCCACGGGCCGAGCGTGGCCCCGGCGGAAGGGTGCACGACCAGCACCTGCTGACCGGCGTTGCTCGGCAGGTACGGGTTGATCTTCTCGGCCCAGTCGGACGGCAGGGCCTCGCCCAGTGCGGGCAGCACGAGCAGCAGTCCGAAGACGGTGGCGACGGACCCGGCGGTGCTGCGCAGCACGAAGCCGACGCCGGTGCCGAGCAGGCCGACCACGGTGAGGTAGAGCCCGGTGCCGATGACGGCCCGCAGCACACCGTCGGCGCCGATGCCGACGTCGAGGTGCTGCCCGGCCAGGAACGCCTGCCCGACGTAGAAGGCGGCGAACGAGGCGATCACGGTGACGATCAGCGTGATGACGGCGAACACGACGGCCTTGCCGACGAGCACGGGCCAGCGGCGGGGCGCGGCGGCGATGCTGGAGCGGATCATGCCGGTGCCGTACTCGCCGGTGACGACGAGCACCCCGAGCACCCCGATGACCAGCTGGGCGAGGGCGTAGCCACGCAGGCTGACCTGGGCCGGATCCAGCAGCAACTGCTGGGCGTGCGGCATCTTCGGGTACTGATTGGCGGTCACGGCGGAGAACAGCGCGCCGAAGCCGACCATGGCCAGCACCATGCCGCCGAGCGCGAAGTAGGACGAGCGCAGCGACCAGAACTTGGACCACTCGGCGCGCAGCACCCGAGGCAGGGTGACGCGAACATCGGCGGGCAGCGCGGTCCGCGGGACAACGGGCTTCGAGGCCACGGCGGTCATGACGCCTCCCGGAATTCGACAGCGTCCTTGGTCATGTCCATGAAGGCCTCTTCGAGCGATGCGGTGACGGGCGTGAGCTCGTCGAGGGCGATGGCGTGTCGGCACGCGACCAGCCCGATGGCGGAACTGTCCATGCCGTGCACCTGCAAGACATCCGGCTCGATCAGGTCGACGGTCACCCCGGGGCCGACCAGCCGCGCCCGCAGCTCCTCGGCCTCACGGGCGCGGACCCGCACGCTCTCGCCCATCATGGCGGTGAACTCGGCCATCGAGGCGTTGGCGATCAGCTTGCCCCGGCCGACGACGATCAGGTGGTCGGCGGTCAGCGCCATCTCGCTCATCAGGTGCGAGGAGACGAACACCGTCCGCCCCTCGGCGGCCAGTGCCCGCAACAGGTTCCGGATCCAGCGCACGCCCTCCGGGTCGAGCCCGTTCACGGGTTCGTCCAGGATCAGCGTCGCCGGGTCGCCGAGCAGCGCGGCGGCGACCCCCAGCCGCTGCCCCATGCCCAGCGAGAAGCCGCCGACCCGCTTGCGGGCCACCTCGCGCAGCCCGACAAGGTCGATCACCTCGTCGACCCGGCTACGCGGAATGCCGTGGGTCAGCGCCATGGCCAGCAGATGGTGGTACGCGGACCGTCCGGTGTGGACGGCCTTGGCCTCCAGCAGCGCGCCGACCTCCCGCAGCGGCGCCGCGTGCTCGGCGTAGTGCTTGCCGTTGACCAGCACGTCGCCGGCCGTCGGCCGGTCGAGGCCCAGGATCATGCGCATGGTGGTGGACTTGCCGGCCCCGTTCGGGCCGAGGAAGCCGGTCACCGCACCCGGGTGCACGGTGAACGACAGGTCGTCGACCGCGACCCGCTCACCGTAGCGTTTGGTCACACCGTTGACTTCAATCACGACCGTAGGGTGCTACGACCGTCCTGACAATGCTCTCAGAAATCCTGGCGGGTCTCAGAAACCCTGAGTCCAGGCGGCGGCGACCGCGGCCCGCGTCTTCACGCCGAGCTTCTGGAAGATCCGCGACAGGTGGGCCTCGACGGTTTTCGGGCTCATGAACAGCTGCTCGGCGATCACGCGGTTGGTGTGGCCGGCGGCGACCAGCTCGGCGATCTGCCGCTCCCGGTCGCTGAGCTGCACGGGGGCGTCGGCAGCCGGCTTGCGGGTGCGGCCGCCGACCCGGCGCTGGTGGATCTCGGCCTGTCGGAACAGCGGTTCGGCCCCGCAGGCGGCGAACAAAGCCTTGGCCCGCCCGAATTCCTCCATCGCGGCGGTGCGATCCGCCAGCACGGAACCGGCGAACATGTGGGCCTGGGCCTGATAGAGCCGCATCCCGGCACCCTCGAACGCGGACGCCGAAGCGGTCGCGGCGGCCGCCGCGCCGGCCGGATCTCCTTGCGCCAGCAGGATTGTGGCGCGGGCCAAAAACGCATGGCCGCGATGGCCGTTCAGCCCACTGACGGACGCCGTCATCTCCGCCCGCTGCGTGGACAGCTCGGCCGCGGCGAGATCGCCGAGCGCCAGCTCGGCATGCACGAGCGTGCGCAGCCAGGCCGCCCGGGTCGGAAATTCCAGTTGTGGCAACGTTTCCCCGCCGCCGATCTCCAGCAGCGTGCTACGAGCTCCCGGGGCGTCGCCGGTGAGCAGCTTGGCCTGGGCCAGCATGCCGGCGGCGATGGTCGGCCCACGGCCGGCGGCACTGCCCATTTCGGACACTGTCTTTTCCGCTTCCCGCAACGCGATCGCCGGCTCACCGGTCCACAGCCGCACGGCCACGACGACACCGGCGGCCATCGTCCGCAGTTCGTCGCTGCCGACCAGCACCGCCGCCTCGAACGCCTCGTCGGCGTGTCGGGCGGCCTCGTCCAGCCGACCGGCCCACAGGCAGGCGTAGGCCAGGCCGACGAGGATGTCGGCCAGCAGATAGCTGCGGCCGCTGGCCCGGGCCAGCTCAAGGCCACGACTCAGGTGCCGCACGGCATCGTCCTGCCGTTCCAGGAAAACCTCGGTCCAGCCGGCCCGCAGGATGGACTCCAGCTGCCCCATCAGCATCTTGTCCTGAGCCCGGTCGATCATGCGCACGGCATTGTCGAGATGAGCCGCGGCCTCGGCGGTCGAGCCGTAGAAAGTGTGCGCCAGGGCCAAAAGCGCGGTGATCGTGGAGATCAGCTCGTGCTCGTTCTCGGCAGTCGCCGACTCCAGGGCGCGCTCGCCCCAGCTGACGGCCGTGGCGAAGTGGCTGCCCCGCATCGCGCCGGCGGCGACCTCGAGTTCCAGGGCGGCCTTGCCCTTGCCGGTGCCGAGTTCGCTGAGCAGCAGGCGTTTCACGCCGGTCGGGCTGCCCAGCAGCCGCTCGACCATGGCCAGCGTCGTGACGGCTTCCAGCCGCTGCTCGCTCGGCCCGGCCGGTAGTCGGCCCAACACCTCGTGCAGGATCTCGCGGCTTTCGTTGAGCTGCCCGGCAACGGCCAGGGTATGCGCCAGCCGCATGGACAGCGAAGGCTGGTCGACGGCTCGATCTCCCAGTAGCCGCAATGCTTCCCGTAACCAGTGCGCGGCGCGGGCCGGCGCCAGCGAAGTGGCCTGGTCGGCCGCTTTCACGAGCACCTCGACAGCTCGCGTGTCACCGATGGTCGCCGAGCGTTCCAGGTGAGTCGCTTGCACGGCAAGGGAAGCGCCGCGTTCGGCCAGCAGGCTCGCGGCCCGCCCGTGCGCACCGATCCGCCAGCCGGCGCCGGCGCTGCTGTAGACGACCGAGCGCAGCAGCGGATGTCGGAACTGGAACCGTTGCCCGGCAACGGACTGCCGAATCAGATCGCGGGCGATCAGCTCGTCGAGAGCGTCCAGGGTGACGATGACGTCGGTCTGCGCGACGGCACCGATCAGCCCCGCCTCGAACTCCTCGCCGAGCACCGCGGCGGCCTGCGCGACCAGCCGCACCGGCGCGGCCAGATAGGCGAGTTCACCGATGAGCACGGCTCGAACCGTGTCCGGCAGCTCCTCGCTGTCCCCGGGATCCAGTCGTAGCAAGGCATCCAGGTAGAACGGGTTGCCGCCGCTGGCCAGGAAGAGCTCGGCGCGACGGGCCGCCGGCACCGCTTCGCCGCACATCTGCGCGGCTTCCATCGGCGTCAGCGGACCGACCTCGATGCGCCGCCACCAGTCCTCCCGCCCCAGCGCGGAGAACGCGGTGGCCAGGCGGTCCGGCAGCTGTCGCGGGCGATAGGCCATCGCCAGCACCGCGGGGCCGTCCGGCGGGTGCCGCAGCAGATGCTCGATCAACTCCACGCTGGCCTCGTCGGCCCAGTGCACGTCGTCAAGCACCAGCACCGTGCCAGGCAGCAGCGAGCGCGCCGACCGGTACAGCGCGGCCCGCCCGTCCGGGGTGTCCACGCTGGTCAGCAGGTCGGTCCAGGCGTCGCCGAAGGCGTCGGAGAACATCGCGAACGGCAGCCGCTCGAACTCGGTCGCCTTGCCGCCGGCGACCCGCGCCCGACGGTCGGCAGCGGCCGCGCGCAGCTCGGCCAGCAGGGCCGTCTTGCCCATGCCGGGCTCGCCCACCAGTTCCACGACCCGGAAACCGTCGGCGTCGAGGGCGCGCGTCAGCTCCCCGAGCTGCGCTTCTCGTCCGACTACGCCGAATGCCACGCGCCGTTCCTCCCGCCGAGAGTCCGGACACCCCATCGCGACACGTATAGGGAAATGCCGGATGTTAGCGGAACCGGCGGATCGGCGAGGGTTCTCCTGTCGCGGTCGAGCATGCCCGCCGATCGCGTCGGGAGAATTGTCTCGAATCCGAGAGGAACACGACCTTGAGTACGTCCCAGGCCATGCTGCCGGCGGTTCGGCGACCCGGCACGATCATGGCCGCGCTGATCGCCACCCTCGTCTCGGTGGTGGCCGGCGTCGCCGCCGCGATCACGGTGTTCAGCGGCGGCACCAACATGGTGAAGTCGCTGCTGGACGACCCGGACGTGCAGGCCCGACTCGGCCTGTCCGATGACCTGATCCAGACCGCGAAGCAGCTCGGCGACGACCTGTTCCAGCAGGTCCTCGACCAGGCGTACAGCACGCTGGCGGCACGGGCGGCGTTCGCCGTCGTGCTGGCCGGCCTGCTGCTGGTGTTCGCACTGCTGGCCCGCGGCGGGGCGCTGTGGGCCCGCATCGTGATCACGGTGCTCGGTGTGGTGGCGATCAGCCTGCAACTGCTGGTGGTGACCGACGTGGCCACCAGCACGATGAAGCTGCTCGGCCTGCTGGTGGTGGCCAGCACGCTGGTCGCGGTGGTGCTGTGGTGGCTGCCGGCCAACGGCCGCTATGCCAAGGCGCGCAAGGCACAGCACTGATTCAGGGGGCTGAACGAGCAGAGGCGGGGCCGACGTCCGCGGCCCCGCCTCCAGTCAGGTCAGTTCTTGCTGACGAACGTCGACGCCACCTGGCGGCCCTTGGTCACGGTCGCGGTGTGGTCCTCGATCTTGCCCGACTTGGAGCCCGGGAAGACGATGTAGGTCACCGGGTCGGCGGTGCCCCCGTTCTTCGGGTCCGGGTTGATACCCAGCGCCTGCGCGGTCGCGTAGGACGCCTCGCCGATGATGTTGTTCGGGCCCTCGTCGCCGAAGACCGCGTACTCCACCTGTCCCTTGTAGACCACGGCCAGGATGTCGCCGCCCTTGATGCCGTTGGCGCCGTAGTTGAACCGGCTGCTGGGCAGCGGGATCACCACGTACGGCGTCTTGGCCGCGTTCATCGGCTTGCCGTCGGACTGGTGGAACGAGGTGTCGTTCTGGTAGCAGCAGTCGGTGTTCTTGTTGCACTGCGTGGTGGTCTGGCCGTCGCAGTCGATGTTCATGCCGGACGTCCAGAAGAAGGCGCCGGTGGCGCCACAGATGTTGACCTTCTTGTTGGCCTGGGTGTTCGTGTACGTGCCCTTGCTGACGACCTTGCAGTTGGCGGTCTTCGCCAGCAGCTCGGCCGCGGTCGGGCTGCCGCCGTCGGCGTGCGGCGCCGCCTGCACGGCGGCGGCCGGCGCCTGGGGTGTGGCCTGGGCGGTCAGCTGAGCAGGGACGAGCACCGCGGCGGCCGCGAGCAGGGTGGCCAACGCGTACTTCAACTTCGCCATGCGATTCCTTCCGCAAGATGGCTGCGAACCACTTTGCGGCGGCGGATGGACATCGTTGTACGGCATCCAAAGCTGAGCCGTCAACGGCACTCAGCCCGGCAGCCGGTCCAGGAACGGCCGCTGGCCCTTGACCAACTTGACGCGGGCGTCGTCCACCGGGAACCACGCGACCCGGTCGACCTCCGGAAACTCCCTGGTCTTCCCGGATCGGGGCGGCCACTCGAGCTCGAAGGTGCCGGGCACCACGTCGTCGGGATCGAGATCTCCCTCGACGGCCCACAGGGTCACGGTCTTGCCGGACTGCTTGACCTCGCCCAGCGGCACCGGTTCCCCGTCGGGCGCGGGCAGGCCCAGCTCCTCCTGGAACTCCCGGCGGGCCGCGGCCAGCGGGTCCTCGCCGTCCTCGATCAGACCCTTCGGCACGGACCAGGCGCCGTCGTCCTTTCGCGCCCAGAACGGACCGCCCATGTGCGCGATCAGCACCTCCGTTCGGCCGTCGACCTTTCGCCACACCAGGATCCCCGCGCTGCGCATACGGACCAGTATGTCGTGACGGGCCGGTGACGACCGGTCGGTACTGTCCGGATCACCGATCCGGAGGGGGAGCACCATGCCACGTCGGCCCGTCCTTGCCGTGCTGGCGGTCATCACGGCGACCATCGGCCTGGCGCCGCACGCCGTCGCCGCACCTTTCGGCCACCATCAGCCGGCGGCCGAGATCTTCGCGACGAACAACACGGCCACCATCACGGACCCGAACGACCCTCGGCTCAAGGACCGTCTGGTCCGGTTCGGCGCTCAGGTGCAGGGCATCATCGCCGCCAACGGCGCCTGGCCGGGCTGCAGCACGCTGCTCAACGGCGTGTTCTGGTCCGACGACCTCAAGACGGCCACCTACGAGCGGTCCCGCGAGTTCGATGTGGACCACGTCAGCGCCGCCGGCCTGCACCACATCGCGTCCGTGATCCGCAAGCAGTACCAGCAGGAATCGGTGCTCACGTTCCAGTACCTGCCGTCGTCCACCGCCGATTCGATCGAGGTCGAGGTGCCGGGCGTGACCGTGCGGCAGCTGTTCGACGGCCTGGCCGCGGACCCCGTGCTGCGCGAGGAGCTCGGCGGCGGATCGGTGACGGCCGACGGCGACCGGCTGGCCCTGATCGCCGACAAGTCCGAGCTGGCCTCGATCCAGAAGTTCATCGGCGTGCTCGGCGCGTCGTGGTCCAAGGCCACGGTGGCCTACGGCCACCTGGAGTTCGTCGCGGACTGACTCAGCGCTGTGAGGTGCGGAAACGGGCCCGGTAGGCGGTCGGCGTGACCGAGACCGTGCGCAGGAACAGCCGGCGCAGCGTCTCCGCCGAGCCGAGGCCGACCCGCCGGGCGATCAGGTCCACCGGGTCGGTGCCGCCTTCCAGCAACGCGCGGGCGGCCTCCACCCGGACGGTGTCGACGTACTCCGCCGGCGTGCGGCCGATCTCAGCGGTGAACAGTCGGGCCAGGTGCCGGCCGCTCAGGTTGACCCGGGCGGCCAGCTCGGGCAGCTTGTGCGGGCCGGCCGGGTCGGCGACGATCGCGTCCATCACGTGCCGGACGACCTCGCTGTGCGGGTTGCGCGGGCCGAGGCGGGCGCTGAACTGGGACTGCCCGCCCGGGCGGGCCATGAACACCACCAGCTGCCGGGCCACGGCCCGGGCCAGGTCGGCGCCGTGATCGTCCTCGACCAGCGCGACCGTCAGATCGATGCCGGCGGTGACGCCGGCCGACGAGATGATGTTGCCGTCGCGGACGAACAACGGATCGGGCTCCACGATCACCTTCGGGTAGCGCCGGCTCAGGTCCTCGGCCAGCTGCCAGTGGGTGGCGGCGCGGCGGCCGTCCAGCAGCCCCGACTCGGCCAGCGGGAACGCCCCCGCGCACACGCTGGCCACCCGCCGCGACCGCTGGGCCATCGTCCGCACGGCGTCGACCAGCGGCTGGTCGGTGACCGCCCGCTGCCAGTCCGGACGGCCCGGCACCAGCGTGGTGCCGATGCGCTCCGGCACGGCGTCGAAGGTGGTGTCGGCGGCGATCCGCACGCCGGCCGAGGTGGTGACGGGCTCGCCGCCGGCCGAGGCGATCAGCACCTGGTAGTCGGCGCCCTGCTCGTTCGCGCTGGTCAGCACGTCGACCGGGCCGGCGACGTCCAGCAGCTGCACGCCGTCGAAGGCCAGCACGACCACCAGGTGCGGGCTCACTCCGGCCACTCCGAGTGCAGGATCGTCTCGACGAAGTCGCCGCGCTGGAAACCCGGCACGTAGTGCTGGAGCACGTCCGCCTTGACGTTGCCGAAGGTGGTGTCCGGCTTGGGCGCGATGCCGTCGGTGAACGCCTTGAGGATGCGGCGCTTGAAGTCGGGGCGGGGGTGCGCCGCGACGACTTCTCGCCGGTCCTGGGGGCTGATGTCGTGGTAGCCGATGCCCAGCACGTCGTACTCGACGCCGGCGGTCAGCAGCGCGATCTCCGGCTCCATGAACTCGGGGATGCCAGGCGTGGTGTGCAGGGCGATGGCCGTCCACACGCGACGGACGCTGTCGTCGGGAACACCGTGGTCGGAGAGGAAGTCCCGCGCCACCTCGGCGCCGTCCACCTCGAACCGGCGGCCGCTGGCCTGGTGGCGCTCGGAAAGGCCGACGTCGTGGAAGATGGCGGCGAAGTACAGCAGCTCCGGATCCCAGCTCAGGTCCCGGTTGCGGCCCTGCAGGCTGCCCCAGTGGTAGACCCGGAGCGAGTGCTCGAACACCAGGTCGGTGGTCTGGCCGCGGACGAACTCGGTGGCCGCCACGGCCAGTTTCGTGTCGGGGATCGGGATCGTGGTCATGGCTACGATCCTGTCTCGCGGCGGCGGCCCCGGGCCGTGTCCATCGGGACACGATCCCCACGGATCAGGACATCCGCCGCTGCCACCAGCGGCGCTTGCGCTCGGCCACGACCGGTTGCGGGGTCACCGGCTTCGGCCGGGACGCCTGCCACTGCGCGACGACCTCGTCCGCGTTCACCGGGCCCACCTTGACGTGCGGGCCGGTCGGCGACCGCAGCCAGGCCACGATCCGCTTGTTCAGCTCCGACACGTGCTCGCGCACCAGCCGCTCGGCCGGCAGGTCCCGCACGACTTCCGACAGGCGCTCGACTTCCTTGCGCAGCTGGAGCGACTCCGGCAACAACGCGCCGCCGGTGCCGCCCTCACGTGCGACAAAGCTGCGCGCCCACCAGTCAGGGTCGCGCAGCTCGCCACGGTCGGGCAGCGGTTTCCCCTTGCCCGGCAGGTCGTCGAACTCCCCCCGCTGCTCCCCCTCACGGATCTGCTTGTCCAGCCACGACTCGAAGTCCATGCCGGCCGGTCGGCGTTCCGTCATACCAGGCAGTTTACTGGATTTTCCCGGAGAACGAGGCGGAGCTGCGGCAGGTGCCCGAGGTCGCGGACTGGCAGTTCACCGTGATCACCAGGTGCTGGCCCGGCAGGATCCGCCAGGTCTGGCCCACGTGGTAGTCGAAGGCACGGAAGTTGCCGAGGCCGAACTCGGCCAACACCTGGTTGTCCCGCTGGATGCGGATGATGCCGGTGTCGCCGTACGGGTTCTGCAGCAGGAAGTCCGTGACGACAAGGGTCTTGTCCGCCGGCGGCGGCACGTCCATGCCGAACTTCTTGAAGTTGTTGGCATCCGCGGTCACCGCGGCGTTGGCCACGATACGGAAGTCGGTCGCCGTGCCCGGGACGTCGGTGGCGCCCGTGCCGGCGCCGGTGCCCGTGCCCGTGCCGGTGCCCGGCTTCGGGGCGCCGCCGCCGGCCGCCTGCTGGGCCGCCGCGGCCTGCTGCTGTGCGGACTCCGCCTGCTGCTGCGCGCGGTCGGCGATGGAGATGACCGGCGTCACCTGCTCCTGCGCCGCCTGCTTCGCGGTGGACTGCACCTCCGGCTTGACGATCGTGAACCACAGCACGATGGCCAGGATCAGCAGCGCCAGCAACGCGGCCAGCGCCGGCAGCAGCCACTTGGGCAGCAGCTGGTTCTGGATGAACGTGCCGTCGGCCGAGACCGGGTCGCCGCCGGTGGTCAGCACCGTGGCCTGGAACTGGTGCTTGTGCTCGACGCCGCGCAGGTAGCGCTTGTGCGGCCGGGCCGTGAACGGCACGAACGCGGCCGTGCCGGGCTCGACCGTCAGCGTCGGCTGCCGGAAGCGGAAGGACAGCCGCTCCTCGGTGTCGGTGGCGATCAGCTCGACCTCGGCCGGGCAGTTGCCCAGGTTGTCGATGACCAGCTCGTGCCGGCCGTTCATCCGGCCGTGCGAGGTGCGCGGCGTGACCTCGGCCCGCAGCTCCATGAACGGGGCGACGGTGATGACGCCCTCGTCGACGACCGAGCCCTCCGGGTCCTCCCGGGACTTGACCCGCACGCCGAACGGCGTCTGGCCGGCGCGCACCTCGGCGCTGCGCGGCGGGGCGAAGGTCAGCGCCACGGTGCCCACGTCGCCGGGCATCAGGTTCACGACGCGAGGCTCGGCGGTCGCCCACTTCTGCGCGTCGCCGATGACGTCCACGGCGAACTGGTCCACGATGCTGCCGGTGTTGCGGATCTGCACGACACAGTGGGCCTGCTCGCCGGGAGTGACGGCCAGGCTCGGCTGTTCGAGCGACGTGATGGCACCCATGGCGAAAAGTGTCGTGCGCTGGCACGATCGAAGGCAGCGACGTTCGGGAGCCGCAGGGGGCGGCCCGGCTCGCACCAAAGGGCGAGCATCGGCGGCCGGAAGGACGCCTGTTCAACGGGCGCGGCCGCGGCCGGCGTTGCCCTAGCTTCAGGCCCATGAGCTTGCATGTCCGCGGGCCCCTGCTCGCCCTCTTGGCGGCGGTCGGTCTCCTTGTGGCGACGACCGTCCTGCTGGTGATCGGCCAGGGTTCTGCCGCGGTCGCTGCCGTGTCCCCCGGCACCACCGTGCGCGCCTCCGTGCTGACCAACGGCTCCCAGGCGCCCAACGGCGGCTCGCAGTCGGCCATGTCGGCCGACGGCCGCTACGTGGCGTTCACCAGCCGTGGCCTGGACCCGCTGGACACGGACGGCAAGGTGCAGGACGTGTACGTGCGCGACCTGGTCGCCGGCACCACCACGTTGATCAGCACCGGCATCCCGGTGATCATCTCCGCCGCGCCGGAAGCCGCCGCGGCGACCGGCGTCGTCGAGGCCAACGGCGACAACTGGGAGCCGTCCATCTCGGGCAACGGCCGGTACATCGCGTTCAGCACGCGGGCGTCGAACATCTCCGGCGCGGCCGGCGGCGGCGACCAGGCGATCGTGGTGTGCGACCGGGATCCCCTGGGCACCGGCACGTTCCAGAGCCCGTGCGCGTACACCACCGTGAGCGTGCTGCCGCCGGAGACGGGGACGCACGGCGAGGGCATGTTCGCCAACACGCCGCGGCTGTCCGCCGACGGCGGACGCATCGCGTGGCTCGAGGGCTTCAGCTGCAGCAACTTCCAGGACAACCAGGCGACCCTGGTCACCACCACGTTGCACAAGTCGGCCACCGGTTCGCTGTCCGCGCCGGCCCGCACCGACTCCATCGCGCAGACGTTGCCGCTGCCCGAATCCCGCACGCTGGGCTTCTGCGACCCGTCGCTTTCCGCCGACGGCAACAACCTCGTGGTCGCCGCGCGGTACTTCTCGAACCAGACCGACGGCGACTTCTACGCCGTCGTCAGCCTCGACCTGCGCAGCAACAAGCTCACCCGGTTGGACGTGACCACCGCCGGCGACCCGCTGAACTCGCAGGCCCAGTACTACGAGACCACCGTCACCGCCGACGGCCGGCACGTCGCGTTCACCAGCATCATCGACGGTGACACCACGGCCCGTGTGCACGTCGTCGACCGCGCCGACGGTCCCGGGGCGGTGACGAAGACCTCCGTGGTGTCCAAGGACTTCGCCGGCAACGAGCACGACGGCAAGTACCCGGCGCTGTCGGCCGACGGGCACTACCTGGCCTTCGTCACCGATGCCCCGGAGATCACCGAGAGCACCGGGCCGGACGTCTTCAGCAACTGCTTCCACCCCTCCGACCTGTCGCTGCGCAAGAACGCCGTCATCCAGTCGTCGTCGGCCGGCACCGGCCTGCAGGCGTGCCAGGTCGTCGTGCTCAACCTGCTCACCACGCAGCACCCGGAGTTGGCTTCCGCCAACACGAAGTCCGCTTCCGGCGACCGGGACAGCCTGTTCCCGGTGATGTCGGCCGACGGCGGTTCGGTGGCGTTCGACTCCGACGCCGACGACCTCGTGGCCGGCGACACCAACCGCCGCACCGACGCCATGGTCCGCACCTTCCAGCCGGCCGTCCTCGCCGACCCGGTCGACTTCGGCCAGGTGACCGTCGGGCAGACCGGGGAGCGGACGGCGACCATCCACCACACCGGTTTCGGGCCGTTGGCCTTCGACCAGGTGGTCACTTCCGGCGGTGTGTTCACCCTCGGCGGGCAGACCTGCACCAATGCCCCGTTGAACGGCGTCGACACCTGCTTGGTGACGGTCAAGTTCACGCCAACCGACACCACCGCCCGCACCGGCACCGTGACCTTGCGGGCCAAGGGTTCCGGCAAGACGTTCACCGTCGACCTGAAGGGCGTCGGCACCCAGGTCGTGCTCAAGCCGCCGCAGTTCGCCGCCGGGCCCGATCCGCTGGACTTCGGTCAGCAGCTGCCGTTGGCCAAGAACGTGACCAAGAACGTGACCGTGACCAACAACGGGCAGTCGCCCTTGACCGTCACCGGTGTCTCGATCACCGCCGGGCAGCAGGCCGGTGACTTCTCGGTGGCCACCAACGGTTGCACAACCGTCCAATCCGGACAGTCGTGCGTGGTCACCGTGAAGTACAGCCCCACCGGTCGGGCCGCGTTCGCCACCACGCCGGATATGCGGACCGGCGTCCTCCGCTTCGACGACAACGCCGCCGGTTCGCCGCACCTCGTCGCGTTGAGCGGGTCGGTCACCATTCCCACCATCAAGCTCGGGCCGACCGTCGGTTCGCCGGGTTCGGTGATCACGGTGACCGGCACCGGGTTCGCCGCCTCCAGCCCCATAGCCGTGCACTACCTCAACGGTTTCCCCGAGTCCGCCACCGTGAACTCCGACGCCAACGGCGGCTTCACCACGCCGCTGCTGGTGTTCCCGTTGAGCGAGCTCGGTCCTCGCACCGTGCAGGCGTCGGTGACCGGTTCCACACCAGCCGTCGCGGCGAACGCCGATCTGCTCGTGACGCCCGGCAGTCTGGTGGCCCCGGAGTACGACTCCCGGCACTGAGGTTTCGTAGGGCCTGAGGGGCCTTCGCGAGGGTGGAAATCCCCCCGCGAAGGCCCCTTCTTCGTGTCGGGGGGGTGCCGCGCTCGAAGGCAGTGGCCTCGAACCGCGCCGTCATCCCTTCCCCGTCACCCGCCTTCCAATGTCACATGAGCGTCATACATGCCTCCCAGAGGCACACCCGGACCGCATGTGCCCCCATCATCCCGACGCCCGTCACCCGCCCTCCAATGTCACATGAGCGTCATACATGCCTCCCTGAGACACACCCGGACCGCATGTGCCAAGGGAGGGGGTGGGTGAGGAGGACGCGAAAACCGCCCCGGACCTGGTGGGGTCCGGGGCGGTAGGGCCGGGGGGCGTGGGGTCAGCTGCGTTGGAAGAGCTCGATCTCGCTGATGGCGACGTCGGTGCCGTGCAGGGACTGGTAGGTGGCCATCACGTGCATCTCGACGCTGGTGATGTTGTGGCCGTTCTGGAGGGTCAGCTCCTGCGGATCGGGCTGGTCCTTGAGCTGGAGGTCCTCGGTCTTGCCGTTGGAGTAGACCAGGTGCAGCCGCTCGACACGGAAGGACTGGTCGAACTTGTCGTTGTCGCCGTTCTGGATGATGGCCTTGTCGATGTTCACCGCCCGGTCGAAGGTGAACACGAGGGTGGCCTCGCCCTTGGTGGTCGGGGCGGCCCAGAAGCTGTTGCTGACGCTGTCGGCGACCAGGTCGGCGGGGTGGGTCGGCTCCGCGAAGGTGGCGGTGACCTTGGTCGGATGCACGGGGGCGTACGTCATGTCGAGTGCGGACTGGGCGTCCTGCTGCCACGAGGCGACCTGGTTGTTGACCCAGGTCCGCACGGCCGGCAGCGAACCGTAGGCGAGGCCGCCGAGGACCAGCACCACGGCGACCAAGGCCCGGACGGTCTTGAAGATGGCCCGGAAAGCCGTGCCGGAGGCGGTCCGCTTGGCCTTGCGGTCCTTGGCGGTGCGCTCCAGCGCCTTGCGCACCTTGGTGCGGCGCCTGGGCAGGATCTTGCGCCACCACGGGGTCTTGACGACCTCGGCGGTGAGCAGGCTGTGGCCGCAACGGCTGCAGAACTTCCGCGTGTCGGGATTGCCCTCGCCGCAGTCGCCACAGATGAGGTCGCCGGGCTGTAGACGCCGCGTCGGCGGCTTCTTGACCACGGCGGTGACCCGCTTCTGCTCACGTTCGGGGAGAACGGACAGTGTGTCGGGCTTGGGCGGCGTGGCCGTGGTGGATTGCAGCGGGGCGACTAGCGCGGCCTCCACGGGAGATTGGGGCGTGTGGGCTTGTGGGGCAGGCAGTTCGAGGGACGCTTCGACCGCGCCAGCGGTCGGCGCGAAGGAACCCGGCGTGCCGGTGGGGGTCAAGGCGCCCGACGGCGGGCCGACGGATCCGGTGGGCGGGCCTACGGGCGCAGGCGCGCCAAGGGCACCAGCCGGCGGACCAACGGGTGCTGGCGAGCCGACAGCCCCGGTCGGCGGCCCGACGGGCGCAGGCGAGCCGATGGCCCCAGCGGGCGGGCCGACCGTGCCCGCGGGCGAGCCAGGAGGACCGGTCGGCGGACCAACTGGTCCGGCCGGCGCGGCGGGGCCAACGGTGGCCACGGCAGGTGCGGCCGTGCCGGGAGGACCCACCGGCGCACCGACAGCGCCAGCCGGCGGCCCCACCGGGGCACCGGCAACACCGGCAGGCGGACCCACCGGCGCGGCCACAGCGCCAGCCGGGGGACCTGCGGGCGGACCAGGAGGACCGGCCGGCGGACCAGCGGGAGGCCCGGGCGGACCGGCGGGGCGCGGCGGACCGACAGCGCCGGCCGGCGGACCAGCCGGAGGCCCGGGCGGACCAGCGGGCGGGCCAGGAGGACCAGCCGGTGGGCCGGGAGGCCCGGCGGGCGGACCGGGCGGACCAGGCGGACGGGGAGGGCCGCCGACGCCGGGGGGACCGGGAGGGCCCGGCGGGCGAGGGGGGCCGCCCATGCCGGGCGGGCCCGGCGGCCGGGGCGGACCGCCCATGGGACCGCTCTGCGCCGGCAACGGATCGCGCTCGCCGACGTCCATGTACACGAGCGACTGGATGCGCTCGAGCAGGGATCGCTTGGCGGGCGCGGGTTCCTCGGGTTCGGGCTCGACCACGGGCGGGGGCTTCGGCGTTATCTTCTCGCCGGTCCACTCCAGGAACTCGCCGCAGGACCCGCAGAACGAGTCGGCATCCTTGTTGTGGAAACCGCAGCTCCGGCAGACGATCACGACGCAATCACCTCCACCCTGTGCACGACGTGCGCCGGCTTGGCGGCGGACACGACGGCGTCGACGGCACTGACGGAAACGGAAGACGGGTCGGCGACGGACACCCGGACGGCCAGCCGCGGCTGGTCCTGGCCGGGGAACTCGGCGCCGGGGGTCTGGGAGACGGCGACACCGCCGGAGTCGGCGACCCGGACCCGACCACCGGTGAGGACCTCGAGGTTGTCCCGAAGCCCGGAAACGGTGCCACGCATGCGATACATGTGCGCGGCCTGGGCGATGGCGGCGCGCTGGCGCTCGACCGGCCACGACTCGTCGAGCTCGAGCCCGACCCAGCCGGCCAACCACGCGAGGAAGTCCTCGGGGGCCAACGAAGGGTCGAGATAGGCGGTCAGGTTGTCCAAAGTGGACAATATAGGCGCCAGCACGTCGTCGAAGCCGGACACGAAGGCAACGGTGAACGGGTCTTCCTGGAAGATGCCGGGCAGCATGGCCGACAGCGGAACGGCGGTCGGCAGCCCGGGCACGGTGCCACGCATCAGTGCTGCTCCACTCTCACCTGGTGCTCATAGGAAAACACGAGGCTGCACGGGTCGAGCTCGATCCGCTGGCTCTCCCCCTCGCGCACGCCGGTGACCGGATTGGCCCCGAACAGGCGCACGTCCTCGACCATGTCGACGCCGCGAACCCGTTGCAGCAGACCGAAGATCTCGCCGGAGGCGACGGGACGGCCGAAGGGCCAGCCGGTGCCGTCGGGGCCGCCGCTGATCGGATTCAGGTACGCGTACAACGCGGCCAAGGCGTCGGTGCGGATACGACCGGTGTCGACGCGAGGACGGGCGACCAGCCGCGTGACAACGGTGATGCCCCGGTAGCGCGGCGGCTCGACGAGCACCCGGGTGCCGATCAGGCGAACCTCGTCGAGGTGCTCGGCGATCCGCTGGAGCATACCCTCCTCGGGTACCAACTCCCCCAGCTTGATCCCACCCTCCTCGGACGCCGCCGGCACGACGAGCACCCGCACCGCACCGGCCTGCACGTCGTCCTCACCGGCGGTGACGCAGCGAACCCGGGCCAGCTCGGGGGCGATCTCCCGCACGATGGCCTCGTAGTCCTCGGCCGTGACGGCCCGGCTGCGGGTGCGCAACAGGATCGGGCCGCGAGCCTTGGCCTCGTCGATGGTCTCGGCGTCCACGCCGCCCTTGGCGAAGTCCAGGTTCTCCACCCGGTCCACGAACGGGATCGACGACTTCAGGGTGCGAATGGTGCCGCGACCGACGTTGCCGTGCCGACCGCCGCCGGTGGCGTAGCACCGAATCCGCACGGTCTCACCGGCGGCCGGCACCGCGCCGTGCTGACGGACGCTGCCGTCGACGTCCCGGACGGCCGGCCCGAACGACACCGTGCCGGCCACCTCGTCCAGCAGGTAGTGCTGGTCCTTGGGGCCGCTCCACGCGAACCCGCTGACCGGACGCCACTCCTGCCACCCGTCATCCGAACTGACCTCGACGACCGGCGTGGCCACGCCTCCCAGCAGCGGGGCCCGGGAGGTGCGGAACTGCTGTCCGGCAACGCCTTCGGTCATACCCAGCAGCTCGACGTCGACGATCTCGGCGTGGATGGCCTCCACGGTGCCGCCGACGGTCGAGGCCGACAGGCCCATGATCACGGGTGAGTCACTGTAGGTCGGGAACTCGGCCGGCACGGCGATCACCCTGGCGCGCAACCAACCCGCGCGTTGTCCAACCAGGACGGACGCCTCGTGGTTGTCCGGCACGTGCACCAGCACACCGCCGGCCTTGTTCAGTGCGGCGGTGCCGTCACTGCTGACCAGGCACTCGGTCCAGCCGTTGCCGGTCCACGCCTCCCACACCAGCGGCGGCTGCTCGGGATGCACGCCGACACCCTCGACGTGGCAGTCGAAGTCCAACCGCACCACGCACGACGGCACTGGATCCGTGAGTCCGACCAGCAGCACGTCGTCAACCTGCGGCTCGGCGCTGAAGGCCCCGAAATGCCGGCCCAGCTTGAGTTCCTCGGTCCGCTCGATCGGCGCTTCGTCCGAAGTGGACTGCGTCGCCACCTGACTCAACGCGCACGGCACGATCTGGAGATCGCGGCGCGTGCTGAACAGGATCGAGTCCTCCAGGTCGGTGCGCGGCGTGGCGACGCTGGTCCCCATGGCCACGCCGACCGAGGTGATCGCCGGCGCGGACAGCCAGAAGGTCACCGGCACCTCGGCCGGCGTGGCCGGGATCAGCCGCAGGCCGATCATGTCGAGGAACTTGACGTACAGCCGGTCCGGCACCTGGTTGAGGCGGAACAACAACTGGTCGGTCATGTACGCGAAGGTCTCGATCAGCGTCACGCCGGGGTCGGACACGTTGTGGTCCGTCCACTCCGGACAGCGGCGCATCACCATGCGCTTGGCGTCGTCCACCAGGTCCTGAAACCGGCGGTCGTCGAGGTTGGGCACCGGCAGCGCCATCAGTAGTCACTCCCGTCCTCGGGGATGGTGTAGAACGGGAACACCAGGTTGCGGCGGTCGTTGGTGTGCTTGATCCGGTAGCTGATGTCGATGTACAGCACGCTGCGGTCGTCGGGGTCGGGCCGCACGTCGACCAGCTCGATGTCGACCCGGGCCTCCCAGCGCAGCAGCGCGTTGCGGACCTCCTCGGCCAGCTCGGCCGCGGTGGCGGCGTCGGCCGGCCGGAACACGAAGTCCCGCAGCCGGCTGCCGAACGCGGGCCGCATCGGCCGCTCGCCGGGATAGGTGGCCAGGATCAGCCGCATGGCCTGCTCCAGCTCCACCTCACGGCGGACCAGCTCGATGCCGCCGCGCGGCGACACGCCCAGCGGAAACGCCCACCCGGCGCCACGAAGTCCTGTGACACCACTGCCTCTTCTCAGTTCAGCTTGATCATCTGGCCCGACACCTCGACCAGGGCCGGGCTGGAGATCTTCACGCCGGCCTGGCCGGACAGCTCCAGCTGGCCGTCGCTGGTCAGCTTGAGCCCGCCGGCGCCGGCCTTGATCTCGATCTTGCCCGCGCCGGAGCAGTCGATGGTCAGCGTGCCGGCCGGGGTGCGGCTGGCCGGCGGGGCCGGCTTGCACGTCAACGTCACGGTGCCGCCGACCTGGTCGATGGCCAGCCCGAGATTGCCGTCGCCGGTGCCGAGCGTGATCGACGACGTGGTCGGCGGCGCGGCCCCGGGCGGCCCCGGCGGCAGCTCGTCCTGGAGCAGCAGACCGTTGCCGGCCGGCGAGGTTATCGCCCGCTTCACCACCGCGCCGGAGCCGTTGACCGCGGAGCTCAGCGGCTCGTACGAGGAGTTGTCGTTGGTCAGCCCGCCGATCACGTACGGCCGCCGCGGGTCGCCGAACTCGAAGCCCAGCAACACCTCGTCGCCGACCTCGGGCACGAAGACCAGCCCGCTGCGGCGGCCGGCGCCGAGCTGAACGACCCGGGCCCAGTCGGACTCGTAGTTGGGCGACAGCCACGGCAGCGCGACCTTGACCTTGCCCTTGTTGTCCGGGTCCTTGGCGTTGGTCACCACCCCGCAGACCAGGCCGGCCAGGCCGGAATGCGGTTGCGCGGCACCGGAGGCGAGCTTGAACAGCGACCGGTCCTGCCGTCCGGAGACGTAGAACTTGGTGTGGTAGCCACCGTCGGCCGGATCGAAGGTGTGCTTGGCGTTGGTGACGGTCCAGCTGCCGGCGAACTGCTTGGGCACGGCGGCCACGGTCACCTTGACACCGGCCTGGATCCGGGGATCGCCGACCGCGGTGCCCTCGGCCTCGGCGAAGGTGCTGGAGATGTGGTCGGCCAGGCCCTTGGCGGCCTCCTCGGCCGCCGAGTCGGCGTCCGAGCCGATCGCAAGTGGACGGTCGACCACGACGTAAGCCGTGTTGCTGGGCGAAGAACCGAAGTCGATCCGCGGCAGGCCGGGGATCGGCGGCAGCGCCGGCAGGTGCGGCAGCGGCGGCAGCAACCCGTCGGTGAACGAGTTGGCCAGCTGCGCCGGCTCCTCGCCGTCGATGGTCGCCGTCCCGGTCGACGCCGACGCCGAGCCGACGGCCACCCGCGCCGACTTGGCGTCCCACACCCGGACCTCCACGTCCGGCGTGAGGTTGGCGGCCGAGATCCGCGGCAGGAAGGTGATCAGGTTGTCCTTGAACGTCAAGGTCGGGCCGGCGCCGATGCCGACCGCGCTGGCCAGCGTGTCGAGCAGCCCGCCGCCGCCACTGGGCTGGCCGGACGCCTTGCGGAAGAAGAACTCCCCGCCGACCACGCCGGTCTCGTAGCCGATCTCCCGCGCCCGCGCGACCAGGAACTCCCAGTCGGTCTGGGCGACCTGGGCGATGTGCGTGTGGGTGGTGCTGGACTCGTCGATCGTGCCGGGCTCCAGACCGGCGTGGCTGGCCACCTGCCGGGCGATGTCGGAGTCCTTCATGTTGAGGAAGGTCCGGGTGCGGCGGGCCCGCTGGAGCCGGTGCGCCTTCTCGTAACCGCGGATCACGGTGTAGATCACGGCATCGGCGCAGATGGCCTCGATGGCCGTCACCTCGCCCTTGAGCAACGACGTGGTGGTGGTCGACGTGGCGTCGCCGGCCAGGATCTCCACGGCGGTGCCGATGTCCAGCCCGGCGTCGTCGGTGACGGTGCCGGCCTCGTCCAAGAAGGTCAGCTCGAACATGTCCGGCAGGTGCAGGTGGGTGTCCACGACCGCGCGCACCAGCTGGCTCTGCACGGTGGGGGACAACGGCATCCCCAGCACCGCGCCGATCTTGACCGTCGGCCAGACCAGCGCGGTGGACTGGCCGAGCAGGCCGCCGGGCATCATCGCGGGCTCCCCGAGGTGAGCTCGTCGCCGTTGGGCAGGTAGACCGTGGTGCCCGGGCGCAGCCGGGTCGGGTCGTCGATGCCGTTGACCTCGGCGATCCGCCGCCACAGCGCGGGCGTGCCGTAGTTTGCGGTGGCGATGGACTGCAACGTCTCGCCCTGGCCGACGGTGTGCGTGCGCCGGCCCGGCTGGCCGCCGGAGGTCGGGTTCATCGGCAGGCTGCCGAGCAGGCTCGGCACCTCCTGCATGGTCAGGTTCAGCGTGGCGCGGTTGGGAATGCCGGCCGAGCTGAACCGCTCGTAGACCACCTTGCAGTTGGTCAGCCGCACGCTGTACATGAAGCCGACCATCGGCGGGCCCCACTGGAAGGTCAGCACCGGCGGCTCGGTGGTCAGGTTGGCCCCGGCCAGCGCGGCCACCATGCCGACCAGGTTGAGCGCGCTGCCCGGGGCCATCCAGCCCAGCAGCGTGTCGCAGCGCATCTTGGTGGTCAGGCCCTCGAACTTGACGTCGGAGACCACGATCTGGGCGTTGCGCACGTTGTTGGTGGTCGCGGCGTTGCTGCTGCCGTTGGTCGCGGTCGGCGTCGCCCGGTTGCTGAACGTGCTCTGCCGCGACATCTCGATCTTCTTCGGGTTGAAGTCGAACGAGACCAGGCCGAAGTTGGCCGGGTCGGTGCAGCGCAGCTGGGCCGGCACGCGCGCGCCGGCCAGCATGGCGGCGCCGATGGCCGCGCCGGCCGCGATGTCGGCGGCGGCCGCGACCGCGCCCAGTGCCCCGGTCATAGGAACCCCTCATGCACGAGTTGCAGGCTTTCGATGGCCACCCCGAGGGTTCGGGCGTCCAGCTCGGGGCCGTCCCACTTGCTCGGGTAGACGTTGCGCAGCGACCAGCTGGCCACCCGCTGCGCCGTGGAGTCGAACAGGGTGATCTGGGCGGTGCCACCGCCGCCACTGGAGTCGGCCTTCACCCAGCTCGCCGCCTTGCTGCTCAGCCAGGCCTGCACGCGCGGCGTGTCCTGCGCGTTCATGGCCCGCTGCAAGGTGATCGGCGGATATTCGATCTGCCCCGGCAGGTAGGTCACGTGCTGGTAGTTGCCGCCCTCCATCCACACCTCGGGCTTGAAGTCCACGCTCAGCCCCGAGCAGCGGGCCCAGCCGCCGAGGTCGACGCCGTCGACGGTGACGTGGAAGCGGGTGACCAGGCCGAGCATCGCGGCCGCGCTCATCGACATCGCCTCAGCCCCCGTAGCTGACGTCGTCGTCGAGGAAGCCCTCGTGCACCAGCTCCAGCGTCTCGATGGCCACGTTGCTGCCGCCGGCCTCGAAGTTGGCGATGGCCCACTTGGCCGGCATGGCGTTCTTCAGGTGCCAGTCCAGCACCTTCTTGGTCGACGAGTCGTACAGCGTGATCTGGACCTCCTGGTTGGCCTGGTTGGCGAAGGAGGTCTTGCTCAGCCACGCCTTGACCTTCTCCGAGTCGCCCTGCGAGGCGGCCCGGGACAGCCGGACGTGGCTGTACTTGGTGTTGCCAGGGAAGAACCAGCGCTGGTTGCCGCCGTCGCCGGCCCGGTAGTCGGCGATGTCCCAGGTCACGTCCAGGCCCTCGGCCTTGGTCCAGCTGCCCAGGTCGTGGTCGCCCGGCGTCACCTTGACGGTGAACCGGTTCGCGAGGCCGATCACCGACTGGTCGTTGAGTGGCATGACTTCTCCCCTATCGGTAATCGGTCAACTGACCGGCGCGTTCCCGGTCGACCAGCAGCTCGAGGCGCAGCCGGCTGCGCAGCCGGCTGTACAGCCGGGCGGACAGCTCCTCCAGGTCGAGGTCGTTGATGTCGACGTGGTGGTGGGCCGGTGTGGCGGCCGTGGCACTGGTGGTCTCGGCGTGCTCGGCGCTGTGCGCGGTGGTCCGCGCCGCCGTGGTGGCGTGGGTTTGGCTCTGTGCCGCGGTTTGCGCCGTCGGCTGGGCCGGGTCGTGGTGCTCGGTGGTGCGGTGCAGGTGCTGGCCGTGCCGGGTCAGCCGGCCGAGCACGGCGGCCTCCAGGTAGCCGGCGGTGGGATCCGGCTCGGGCTCCTGGTCCTGTTGCTGTTGCGTGCCTTGCGCTGTCCCCTGAGCAGTGCCCTGGGTCGACTGCGGCTGAACCGCTGTCGCGGTGGTCTGCGACAACGGTCCCTGCTGCGTCTGGGTTGTCTGGTGGGTGCCCGACTGGGTCGGTGGCGCGTGCCGGGCATGCGATGGTCGCAACCGCGACAACACCGCCGCTTCGAGGTAGCCGGCGGTCGGATCGGGCTGATCTTGTTGTTGCTGTTGCTGATCCTGTTGTTGTTGCTGTTGCGGTGTCGCCGGCAGACCGAGCGCGCGGCGTTGTTGCGCGGTGAGCGAGGGGTTCGACCATTCCTGTTGCACGACCCGACGAGCGGTGTCGGTGGCGACGCGGTCGACCTCCTCGCGCACCCGGGCGTCGATCACCTGCTGGTGTTCGGACGACGAGGTCGGCGTGGTCGCCGGTGTCGAGATGGGGTCGAGCTGGGTGTAAGACCCCAACCCGGGCATGGGTGTTACCCGTGGCGAATGAATCAACGGCTGCGGGGCCGGTGCGGACGACTCGCCGGCGTAGAAGCGCTCCACGGCAACGGCTTCGGCCTCCAGGGCCTGACCGTGCTCGGACGACGGCGATGGCAGCGACAGCCCGAGGGTGCGCTGCTGCACGGCGTGCACGAGCTCGTGCGCGATGAGGCCACGGGCCTTGGGCGAGGTGACCGGGCCGGCCTCGTCGGGCAGATGCACCTTGCCGTCACGGGTGAACGCCCGCGCGCCATGGGATCGCGCCTCGGCCGACACGGCCTTGCCACGCACCACGGGCACATCGGCGACGTCGACGTTGTGGGTCTGCCGCAGGGAGGCGGCGAGCTCGGTCGGCACCGACTCGTGGATCAGCGGCGGCGGCTCGTCGGAAGCCGGGGCCTCGATCGGGGTAACGACCGGCAGGGCACCGGGCTCGACAACCGCGGGAAGAGCAGCGACCGGAGCTGGGGCTGGGATCAGGGCTGGGGCAGGCTCCTCAGGGGCCGGCTCCTCCTCGACGGCAGCCTGGTGCTGCGCCGGGGAGATCGGCGCGCCCAGGCCGAGCCGGCGGCTCTGGGCCAGGCTGGCCCGGCGCTCCGGCTTCGGCCGCACCACCGGGGCGGGCGGCGGAGGCGGGGGCGTGTCCATGATGGGCAGCGGCAACGGCAGCGGCAGGTCCGGGATGCCCGGCTCGTCGTTCTGCGGCATCGCCCATGGCGGCGGGCTGTAGCGCAGCCACGCCGGCGCCCGGTGCGGAACCCTTGGCTCGCGGGGTTCTTCGACGTGCTGTTCGTCCACATAGGTCAGTGGCTCGGGCTCGGGGGCCTGCGGCAGCACGACCGCCCGCCGGCGCGGCGGCCGGTGCACGACATCCGCGGCCGCGCGGTCGAACTGCACCGGCTTGATCACGGCGGCGATGCCCTGCACCGAGCCGCGCAGCGTCGGGTCGCTGGCCGGCATCGGCTCGCGCCGGCCGGGCAGCGGCGGCAGCACCGGGGCCGGCCCGATCACCACCGGCGCCTTGGCGGAGAACGTGCCCGGCAAGGGGGACAGCGCCGTCCACTCGCGCGCCTGCGGACGCTCGACCGCGACCGGCTCGGCAGTCGCTGTGTCGGCAGCCACCGAGTCGGCGTCAGCGGTCCGCTTGCGGAACGGCCAGCGCATATCGCCCCTCCCCTTCGTCACATCTCGTGCTGATCGGCCAACTGCGTGTGGATCTTGCCGATCTCGGTGATCATGCGTTCCCGCACCGGATGCTCGAGGTCGAGAATCGAGTCGAAGGTCCAGTGCAGGTAGTAGGCCACGTACGCGACTTCCTCCCAGATCCGGTCAGCCGCGCACGTCAGGATCCCCCCGGCGCATCACCGGCGATGTCGACCCCGAAGTCCTTGCCGCAGTGCGGGCAGCTGACAGCGACCTCGGTGTGGCCGTCCTGGTTGATCCGCCGGTACAGGTCCTGCAGGAAGGCCAGGTCCGAGGCGAAGAGGTTCTCGATGACGAACGTGTCCACCGCGGACAGATCGCCGAGCTCGGTGACCGTGCGCTCCAGCAGCAGCACCGTGAGGTACGCGGGGTTCTGCTTCGAGCGCTGGTCGGCCTGCGTGGTGATCTCGTCCCGGGCCGTGGCCAGCCGCATGATCCCGTTGCGGTGTACCCGGCCGTTCTCGTCGACGTAGCCACGGGGCAATGTGAACGGGTACTCCGTGCGCAGAGTCTCCTGCACGGCCGTCACGGTGCCACCCGCTGGATGTGCTCGCAGACCAAGGTCACGGTCTCCATCAGCACTTCGCTGGCGCCAGCCTTCAACGCGCCGATCTCCAGCTTGGCCGGCCACGCGTGCTCGAGGTGGTAGCGGGCCACCGGCTTGCCGTCGGTGGAGTACATCACCAACGAGCAGCTCTTGCGGGCGGCCACGATGTCGCCGTTGAGCACGGCCTCGTGCCAGGCCCACAGCTCCATGCTGGAGTTCTTGCCCCGCTTGAGCACCAGGGTCGGCGGCTTGACCTTGCCGGGCAACTTCTTGAGCACCAC
>DATJJB010000097.1:0-12034 GCA_035492655.1 Kutzneria sp.
TGGTCCCTTCCGAACGTTCGGTCCAAGATCAAGGCGCAAGTCCTCACGTTGGACGCGTGGAATGGTCCCTTCCAAGCACCGGGGGGTTGACGGTCAGGCGGTGACCAGGTACTGGGGCAGGTGGCGTTCCAGGTCGGTGAACACCGCCGAGTTGTGCCGGTAGGCGATGCGGGACTCCTCGATGATCCGGGCCCGCTCGGCCTCGTCCCACGGCGCGGTGTTGAGCAGCTCGTGGTAGCGGGCCTTGAACGCCTTGCGGTCGGGGATCCGGTCGAAGACGTAGAACCGGGTGCCGGCGTGGTCCTGTAGACCGTGCTGCCGCTCGGTGATCGCGCCGACGGCCTGGCCGCCGGAGATGTCGCCGAGGTAGCGGGTGTAGTGATGCGCGACGAAACCACCGGGCCAAGTGAAGGCGACCTCGCGCAGCCGGTCGGTGTAGGCGACGGTGGCCGGGCCGGGCTCGATGATCGACGCCCACTCCGGCCCGTACAGGTGGGCCAGGTCCTGCTCGAGTGCCGGCACCCGACGCAGCTCGGGACTGGCGAACGGACCCGCGACCGGGTCGTCGGCCATCGCGTCGGCGGCCTCTTCCAACACCCGGTAGATGAAGTAGTGCTGGGCCACGAGTGCGGCGAAGCCGGCGAGGCTGAGCCGCTGGTCGAACAGCACGCGCACGAATTCGGCGCCGTTGGCCACCTGATGGTCGGCCATCGTCTCGGTCCGGAGCGTCGCGGAGAAGGTCACGGCATCGAGTCTGGTGTTACCGACGCGGTGTCGTCAAGATTGTGACGACAGGTCGTCATAAAAAGCACCCACTCCGCGGAGCACGAAGCGCACGGTCGACTCGACGGCGTGATCCAGCTCGGCCCCGGACAGCTCGGCCACGGTCCGGCCGCTGATGCACGCGGTGACCAGCCCGACCAGCGTGTCCACGTCGTCGTCGGGCAGCAGCCCCTCGCGGATGCCGGCGGCGAGGATGCCGCGCAGGATCAGCTCCAGCGCGCTGACGTGCTCGATCATGTGCCGGTAGGTCTGCTCGGACATCAGCGACCGCAGCGCGGTGCCGGGCGGCAGGTGGTTGCGGGCCACGTGCCGCAGCTGGCTGCGCACGTAGGTGGCCAGGCCGTCGACCGGGTCGCGCACCTCGGCCAGCGCCGCGACCAACTCGGTCATGTACTGCTCGGTGACGTGCTCGGCGTACGCCAGCAGCAGCGACTCCTTGTCGGCGAAGTAGTTGTACATCGCCGTGCGGCCGACATCGGCCGCCGCCGCGATGTCGGCGAGCGAGATCGCGTCGAAGCCGCGCTGGTACATCAGTGTCGACAGGGCCGCGAAGATCCGTTCCCGGGTCCGCTCCCGGTGCTCGCCCAACGACCTGCCGGTGATTTTCGGCACGGTCCCCAGGCTACGGGGTCTGTAGCGGGCAACCTTGGGGCGGCCGCGACTGGTCGCCGCTGTCGTGCACCACGACCCGGAGCCGGGTCGTGTCCAGGCTGCCGTCGGTGAGCTGCGCCGTGATGACCGTGCAGGTGATCTGGTCCACGGCGTGCTGGCTCAGCGCCACGCCCTGGCGCGTCTTGATGGTCAGCGAAATGGTGGTCCCGTCGAAGCCCCCAGGGCGTTCGAAGTAGCCGAACGCGCCGGGGGGAATGTCGCTGGTGAGGCCGCCCGCGGCCTCGGTGGCGCTCGGCCCCTGCAGCAGCGCGTCGAGCGCCTGGCTCTCGGCCGGGACCCAGGGGCTGATCTTGCCCGATGGCCCGTTGATGGTCTCCGGTGACGGCAGCGGCCGGGCCACGGCGTGCAGCGTGCCGTGGTCGAGCAGGTAGAGGATCATGCTCGTCACCGCGCCTCTCGGCGCGCCCTGGCCGTAGATCACCGCGGTCGGCCGGATGCCGCAGCCGGCGACGAGCAGGCCGACGATCGCTCCCGCCAGTATCAGCGCGACCGTGCTGAGCAGGCCTTTCCCGCGGGTCACGCCGGTCCCTCATCCATCACGCGGGGCAGGCGGAGGGTGAACACCGCGCCTCCTTCCGGACGATTGGCTGCCTCCAGGCTGCCATGGAGCTGGCCGGTGCTGTGCAGTCGCGCGTTCTCCCAGGCGATGGCCAGGCCGAGGCCGCTGCCCTCGGACCGGGCCCGGGCGAAGTCGGCCTTGTAGAACCGGTCGAACACGTGCGGCAGCACCTCGGGGGACAGTCCGGGGCCGTTGTCCATGACCCACAGCTCGACCCAGTTGTGGTCGGCCCACAGCCGCAGCCGCACCGGCGGCGCGCCGTGCTTGAGCGCGTTGCCGACCAGGTTGGCCACGATCACGTCCAGCCGCCGTGGGTCGAGCCGGGCGATGATGCCGGCCGGCAGCTCGGCCTCCACGCGGCCCAGCCAGCCCCGGACCCGCAGCGTGGCGCCGATCGCGTTGGCCACGTCGATGTCGTCCAACGCCAGCTTGGCCGCGCCGGCGTCGAACCGCGACACCTCCATCAGGTCCTCGACCAACCGGGTCAGCTTGCGGGTCTCCTGGCTGACCAGCCGGGCCGCCTGCCCGGCGTCGTCACCGAGTTGCGGGGCCTCCTCGTCCAGCACGTCGGTCACCGCCGTCATCGCCGCCAGTGGGGTGCGCAGCTCGTGCGACACGTCGGCGACGAAGCGCCGCGCATCGGCCTCCATCCGCCGCAACTGACCCACGTGCTGTTCCAGCGCGGCGGCGGTGTTGTTGAACGTACGAGCCAGTTCGGCCATCTCGTCGTTGCCGCGCACGGTCAGCCGGGCCGACAGGTCGCCCTCGCCGAGCTGGCGCGCGGTCAGGCCGAGCCGGCGGACCGGTCTGAGTACGCCGCGGGCCGCGGCCAGCGCGACGATCACCGCGAACAGCGCGGCCAGCGAGCCGAACTGCCAGGCGTTCTGGGCCAGCTCCTGTACCGCCGTCTCCTGTTCCCCCATGTAGGTCATGGTGTAGACCTCGAGCCCGGACGGCTTCCAGGTCTCGTCGGTCTGGTAGGCCAGGATCGGGATGCCGATGACCATCGCCGGCGTGCCCTTGTAGTTGATGCGCTGCCAGACGACCTCGCCGCTGGTACGCATCGTCTCGTGCATCTCGGGCGTGATCGTGGACAGGTCGAACAGGCTGTCCTTGGACTTCATGTTCTGGTAGACGGCGATCGACACGGCGCTGGCGTACGAGGCGATGCTGTTGAGCGTGTCCTGGGTCGGCGGCAGCTTCTGGTGCGCGTTGCTCTTCACCCGGTCGATCAGCGGCAGCACCACCGAGTTGGTGGCGTCGGTCTCGATGGTGCGCCGGGCGGCGACGTAGATCGCGCCCGATGCCGCCGCCGCGCTGATCGCGGCGATCAGCACGAACGCGACGACCAGGCGCGGGCGCAGGCCCCACGCCACCCCGAGGAACCGCCGCAGCCGGCTCATACCGGGCCGAACCGGTAACCGAAGCCGCGCACGGTCTGCACGTAGAGCGGCTCGGCGGCGTTGTCCTCGATCTTGGACCGCAGCCGCTGCACGCACGCGTCGACCAGGCGGGAGTCGCCAAGGTAGTCGTGCTCCCAGACCGCCTCCAGCAACTGCTGGCGGCTGAGTACCCGGCCCGGCGTGCCGGACAACTCCAACAGCAGCCGCAGCTCGGTCGGCGTGAGGCTGATCTGCACGCCGTCCTTGCTGACCACCAGCGCCGCCCGGTCGATGACCAGTTTTCCGTGTGCCTCCTGCTCGGAGCGCTCGAAGCCGGTGCGGCGCAGCACCGCACGGATGCGGGCGTCCAGGACCCGCGGCTGCACCGGCTTGACCACGTAGTCGTCCGCGCCGGCCTCCAGGCCGCCGACGATGTCGAAGTCGTCGCTGCGCGCGGTCAGCATGATGATCGGGATGTCGCCGATGGACCGGATCCGGCGGCACACCTCGAACCCGTCGATGCCCGGCAGCATCAGGTCGAGCACGACGATGTCCGGCGCCTCCGCGCGCAGCCGGGTGAGACCTTCCTCACCGGACTCGGCGGCGTGGATCGTATGGCCCTGCCGGCGCAGGGCCAGCTGCAAGCCCTCGCGCACTGCACGGTCGTCCTCTATCAACAGAACCCTGGACACGGTCGAAGATTATTCGGTTATCGTCGCGACGACGCTGGTCGTGAGCCCCGAGCGCGGGCTCTGTAGCGAAACCATGACGTGCCGAGAACCAAGGAGTGACGTACGTGCGCCGCCGACGTGGGCGTGAGCAGCTGGTCGGGCAGATGCCGGTGCGCCGTCGCGACCACGCCTACCGCCACCTGACGGTGGTGGTGGCGACCGTGCTGTTACCGCTGGCGGTGCTGATCACCGGCGGCGGGAGGGTGCGCGAACGGGCATGCGAATGGGCCTTTCGGGTGCGGTATCCGTCGGAGGACCTGACCGGACTTACGCCCGGCACCAGGGCGGCGTTCATCGCGGCGCGCTGTGACGCGCTGTGGCATGACGCCGAGCTCATCGGCCTCACCTCCGGTCACCGAATGTACGCCGAGCAGCGAGAACTGTTCGAGGAAGCGGTGCGCAGCTACGGTTCCGAGCATGCGGCCCGGCAGTGGGTGCTGCCACCCGAGGAGTCCTCGCATGTGCGGGGCCGGGCGCTGGACGTCCGGCCGACCGAGGGGGCCCGCTGGCTGGAGCGGCACGGCGACCGGTACGGGCTGTACCGCACATACGCCAACGAGTGGTGGCATTTCGAGTACTGGCCGGAGTTCCGTGGCACCGGCACGCAGCCGCCGATGCGGCCCACTCCCGGCGGCTGAGCCCCGCTCACCAGCGGTGATAACCATCTTCGGCGCAGGTTCCCTCATTGTCGTGTGATCTTGTTGGCAGCCTCTGTGACACGTCTGTGACACAGTCACCACGGAACGCGGAAATCTGTCGTCGATCGTTCTCGGCATGCAGCAAACGCAGCTCAGGTCCGTGCCCACCATCCGACAGCCGCTGACGCTGGAAGACCTGTACCGGCAGCACCGGGTCCGCCTGCTCGGCCTGGCCCGCAAGCTGGTCGACGACATGGCCAGCGCCGAGGACGTGGTCCAGGACGCCTTCGCGGCACTGCACCGCAACTGGGGCGGGCTCCGCGACGAGTCGTCGGCCGCCGCCTACCTGTCGGCCGCCGTCGTGAACGGCAGCCGGTCGATGCTCCGTCGCCGCAAGCGCGCCCGCGACTACGTGCCGCCGCACGAGGTGCCGGCCCGTTCCGCCGAGTCGCTGGCCATGCTGACCACCGACCAGCAGGCCGTGATGGACGCGTTGGCCCAGCTCGCGCCGCGGCAGCGTGAGGTGCTGGTGCTGCGTTACTACGGCGGCATGACCGAGGCCGAGATCGCCCGCGCCACCAGCATCTCGCAGGGCGCCGTGAAGTCCACCGCCAGCCGCGCCCTGGACAAGATGGAGCGCCTGATGGCCGAGCACCGCCCCATGCACCTCCGCCGCACCGCCTGACCCGCATTCGAATGTCACATGCGCGTCGTACTTGCCTCCCAGAGGCATGTCCGGACCGCATGTGACGGCACAAGAGCCCGGTTGGGGGCGGCTGGGAGGCCGGCCCAGGCGCGAACCGGGCCTTACGGCTTGCGCGCGACCATTGCGTACGTGCTCGACTTCTCGGGGTGGTCCTCCACCTCTTCCGGCGAGTCCGGATGCCACGACGGCAGGTAGACCACGCCCGGTTCGACCAGCTCGAGGCCATCGGCCATGGCACGGACCTGCGCCTCGTTGCGCGGGTAGAACGGGTTGTCGGTCTTGGTGTAAAGCCGCTCCACCTCCTTGCCCCGCTCGCCGACGACCTCGTGCGTGCCGTGCGAGACGACCAGGTAGCTGCCCGACGGCACGGCGGCCAGATACGCCTGCACGGTGTCCCGGGCCAGCCGGTCGCTGTCGACGAAGTGCAGCACCGCGAACATCAGCACGCCGACCGGCTCGGCCGGATTGATCAGCTGGGTGACGGCGTCGGAGGCGAGCACCGCCTCGACGTCACGCATGTCGGCCAGCAACACGCCGGCGTTGGTGTTGCCCTCCAGCATGACCTGGCTGTGCGCCACGGCCACGGGATCCTTGTCCACGTAGACGACCCGTGACTCGGGGGCCACACCCTGCGCGATCTCGTGCACGTTGCCGACGGTGGGAATGCCGGAGCCCAGGTCGAGGAACTGCCGGATGCCCCGCGCCACCAGATGGCGCACCGAGCGCCGCAGGAAGGCCCGGTTGGTGCGCATGATCAGCGGCAGCTCGGGCATGGCGAGCATGGCCTGCTCGGCGAACTCCCGGTCGACGGCGAGATTGTGGTATCCGCCGAGGTAGTAGTCGTAGACCCGGGCCGCACTCGGCCGGTCCAGGTCGACCTCGCCCGGGGCCCACGTAGGCCGCTCCATCCGCCCGCCTCCCAAAATCACCCGACCGAGCGACCCTAGTGCAGGGTGGACACGGTCACGGTGGTCGGCTCGCCGTGCACGAGTCCGGATTCGAAGGCGTCCCGGCAGGCCTGCCGCCGAACCTTGCCGCTGGTGGTCTTGCGGACCAGCCCGTTGAGCCCGAGCACCACGGTGTGACAGGCCAGCCGGTGATCGCCGTACACGGCCCGCCGCACGGCCCGCACCACCTCGTCGATCACGCCCTCGCCGGGCCGCCGCTGCCGCAGCTCGACGAACAGCACCAGCCGCTCGCCGGTGGGCTCGTCCTCACCGGTTGTCACGGCGAACGCGGCGACGCCGCCGGCCCGCACCGCGGGGTGGCAGCCGCGCACGCTGTCCTCGATGTCCTGCGGGTAGTGGTTCAGGCCGTGCACGATGATCAGGTCCTTGAGCCGCCCGGTCACGAACAGCTCGCCGTCGTGCACGAAGCCGAGGTCGCCGGTGCGCAGGAACTCGCCTTCGGTGTCATCGGCCAGTCGGGCCCGGAACGTCTCGGCGGTCTCGGCCGGCAGGTCGTAGTAGCCCAGCGCCTTGCTCGGCCCGTCCACCCAGACCTCCCCGACCCGGTTGGGCGCGCACGGCAGCCGCGTCTCCGGGTCGACGATCAGCATGGTGGTGCCCGGTTTGGTCACCGGACCGCAGCCGACGTAGCGAGCGCTGCGCGTCACCGAGCCCTCGGCCACCGGCACGACCCAGTTGCCGTCCAAAGCGTCCCGGTCGACGCGGAGCACGTTGCTGCCGCCCATGGTGATGCTGCCGGAGTGCTCGGCCAGTCCGTACGCGGGGTAGAAGGCATGGGGCGCAAGGCCGGACACCGCGAACGCCTTGACGAACGAGTCCACAGTGGAGGCTCGGATCGGCTCGGCGGCGCACATCGCCACCCGCAGGCCGGACAGGTCCCAGGACGCCCGCTGCTGCTCGGTGGTCTTGCGCACGATCAGGTCGTAGGCGAAGTTCGGCGCGGCGGTGTGGCTGGCCCGGACCCGGGACACCACGTCCAGCCAGACCGTCGGCCGGTGCAGGAAGGTCAAGGGGGACATCAGGTACACGTGTCCGCTGCCGACCAGCGCGCCCAGCGTCATGGAGATCAGGCCCTGGTCGTGGAAGTGCGGCAGCCAGGACACGGCCCGGGTCTCCGGCCCGCGCAGGTCGGTGTCGACCAGGTTCTGGGCCAGCTCGCAGTGCAGGTTCCGGTGCGAGACAAGGACTCCGCGCGGGGAGCCGGTGGAACCGGAGGTGTAGGTCAGCAGCGCCGGTTCGTCCAGTGTGGACGAACGGTGCCAGTCGGCGGCCCGGTCGGCCTCGGGTCTGTCCCGGTCCGTTCGGTACCACGGCAGCGCCGGCCACAGCTGGCCCGCGCCGACCGTGGTGCGGATCCGGTCGTACGCGCCGTGCGTGAGCACGGCACGCGCCCCGGAGCTGGCCGCGATGGCGGCGAACGCCTCCAGGTCGTGCCGCATGGTGAACGGGTTGGGCGGCGCCGCCGGCACCGGCACCACGCCGGCGGCCAGGCAGCCGAGCAGGGTGATCGCGAAGTCGGGCGACGGCAGGTGCACCAGCAGCGCCCGGTCGCCGGGCTCGAGGCCGCGGGTGCGCAGCTCGGCCACCACCCGGTCGGCCTGGTCGCCGAGCCGGCCCGCGGTCAGCGTCACGTCGTCGGTGCCGTCGTCCTTGACGTACGTCAGGATCGGCTGCTCCGGGCGCTCGCGACGGATCCGGTCGAAGGCGGCCGCCACCGTCTCGGGGGAGTCGACCCGAATCGTCATGCTGTCCCACCGGCCTTCGTGGTGCCGCCGCTGGGTTCTACCTTGCCATGCTCAGCCCTTGATGCCGGTCTCGGCTACGCCACGAACCAGGAACCGCTGCAAGATCACGAAAACCAGCACCAGCGGCAGGATGCCGACCGCGGCGGCCACGAAAAGCTCATGGATGTTCACGTTCTGTGCGGTGAGGAACGTGGACATGGCCACCTGGACGGTCCAGGCGTCCTCGTCCTGGCCTATCACCAGCGGCCAGAGGAAGGAGTTCCAGCTGCCGATGAACTGGATCACCGCCACCGCGGCGAAGAAGCCGCCGGAGTTCGGCACCACGATCCGCCAGTACGTGCCCCAGTGGCCGAGCCCGTCGATCCGGGCCGCCTCCTCCAGCTCGCGGGGGAAGGACAGGAAGTACTGCCGGAACATGAACGCGGTGAAGCCGGCGAACAGTCCTGGGATGACCAGACCGCGCAGCGAGCTCACCCAGCCGAGGGAGGACACCAGCACGAAGCTGGGCACGAAGGTCACCGCGGCCGGCACCATCAGGGTGGCGACGACCAGGTAGAAGATCTTGTTCGCGTGCCGGTACGGGATGCGGGCCAGCCCGTAGCCGCACAGCGAGCCCAGCAGCAGCTGCCCTCCGGTCTGCAGCACGGCGATCACCAGCGAGTTCCACAGCGCGTGGGCCATCGGCACGCTCGGGTCGGTGAACAGCTCGCCGATGTTCTCCCAGTGCAGGGAGCTCGGGAACAGCGACCATTCCGGCGAGGTGATGTCGGCCTCTGTGGACAGTCCATTGCGGACGATCAGGTAGAACGGCAGCAGGAACAACAGGGCCGCCACGGTCAGCGCCGCGTAGCGCAGCGCGGTGCCGACGACCCCGGGACGCAGTCCGACCGGTCGGTTGTCCATCACGCCTCCTGTCGGCCGAGGCCGAGCAGCCTGCCCTGCAACAGCGTGACCAGGGCGATCAACAGGGCCAGCAGCAGCGCGCCGGCGCTGCCGTGTCCGTAGTCCTGGGTCTGCCCGAGGGCCAGGTAGTACAGGTAGACCAACGGCGGCCGGCCGAAGTCGGGGTAGCCGCGGGCGGTGCCGAGCAGGTTGTAGAACTCGTCGAACGCCTGGTAGGCGGCGATCAGGCTGAGCAGCAGCACCGCGATCGAGGTCGGCCGCAGCTGCGGGAAGGTGATGTGCCGGAACACCTGCCAGCCCGGTTTGGCCCCGTCCACGTACGCCGCCTCGTACAGCGAGTCGGGGATGCGTTGCAGGCCGGCGATGAACAGGATCATGTAGAAGCCGACCTGCAGCCACAGCCGGGCGGTCACCAGCACCACCCAGTACCAGGGCGGATCGGGGTTGGACAGCCAGGCCACCGGGTCCTGGCCGAACCAGTCCAGCACGGTGTTGGCCAGCCCGAACCGCACGCCGCTGAACAGCGACAGCTTCCACACCATCGCCGCCACCACGTACGAGCAGGCGGTGGGCAGGAAGAACACCGAGCGGAAGAAGGCCCGCGCGAACCGGATCCGGTTCACCGCCACGGCCAGGCCCAGCGCCAGCGCGAACGTCAGCGGCACGATGAACAGCGCGAACACGCTGAACGTCAGCAGGCTCTGGGCGAACGGGCCGGTCAGCATGTCGGCGTAGTTGCGGAAGCCGACGAAGGTGTCCGGCGTGACGGTGCCCTGCGCGTCGAAGAAGCTGAGGTAGGCGCTCCAGCCGATCGGGATGTAGTTGAAGATCAGCAACCCGATCAGGAAGGGGCCTACGAACAGCCAGAACGCCCCCGCTTTCCTCATCCGTTGATTCGCTTCAGCTCGTCCTGGACCTGGGCGACGGTGTTCTTCAGCTCGGTGCCGGCGTTGGCCCCGCTGCGGACGATCTTGTTCAGCGAGTCGCTCAGCGCCAGCTGCATCTTGGCCGTCCAGGCCGGCGGGTTGGACGGCTTGCCCAGGTCCTGCACGAAGCGCACGGCGTCGGCCGCCACCCCCGACTTCAGCTTGTCGGCCTTGGCGGCCAGGCTCTTGCGGGCCGGGATGTGGAAGCCGTAGCTGAGGTCGAAGTCCTGCTGGAAGTCGCCGCGCTCCACCCACAGCCAGCGCACGTACTGCTTGGCGGCGTCGATCTTCTTGCTCTTGGCGCTGACCATCGACCCGTACGCGCCGAAGGGCACCGAGGCCTTGCCGGCGGCGTTCAGCGCCGGCCACGGCAGCACACCGAAGTCGTCGCCCAACGCCTTCTGCACGGCCGGCACGGTCCACAACCCGGTCCACTGCATGGCGGTCAGGCCCTGCACGAAGGCCGACGGGTCGGACCAGTCGGCCGGCGCGCCGAGCAGCAGGCTGTTGCTGGTGAACAGGGTCCGCAGCTTGCCGACCGACTCGGCGGCCAGCGGGTCGTCGAAGCCGACCTTGTTGTCCGGGGTCAGGTAGTCCAGGCCGGCCGACCACAGCAGCGGGCCGCCCAGCACACCGACGCCGCCGTCGTTGCCCAGGAACAGACCCTTCACCTTGTTGGTGGTCAGCTTGTGGGCCGCGTCGACCAGCTCGTCCACGCCGCGCGGCGGCTGGATGCCGGCCTTCTGCAGCAGGCTCTTGCGGTAGAACAGCATCTGCATGTCGACGGCCTGCGGGATGCCGTAGACCTGCCCGTCCACGGTGTGGCTGGCCAGCACCGACTCGGTGAAGTCGCTGCGGGTGTCGCCCAACAGGTCGTCCAGCGACACGATCTGCTTGCTGCGGACCATGTCCACCCGCAGCGTGGACTCGAACACGTCCGGCCCGCTGCTGGCGGCCAGCGCGCTGGCGATCTTCGAGTCGTAGTCGCCGGGATTCCACTGCACGTGCACGGTGGCCTTGTCGTACGCCTTGGCGTAGCGCTCGACCGCTTGCTGCACACCGGCTTCGCCGTAGGCGTGGTACCACTGCTCGATCGTGTCGCCGCCGCTGCCGTTGCCGCGCCCGGTGTTCGAGCCGCACGCCGCCAGCAGCCCGGCCGCTGTGACGCCGCCCGCCATCCCGAGGAACCCACGCCGGCTGTACCCGCGCATCACGTCCACCCCTTCCTTGGAACTGTGCGTGACAAGCCCATCACGCGGACCGCGAGTCCGCAGCCGATCCCCGCATGTGGACACGGATTCGGTCACGGTCACAGTGATTTACTCCATGTTTTGGCCCATGACGGCGCAACGGTCGTATCGTGGAAGGCACACCGAGACCCCCGCCGCTCCCTCCCCCCTGAGCGGCGGGTCCAGTGCCGGAGCCCCGCTCACCCCCGTGCGGGGCTCCGGTCATTTCTGAGGGAGTCCTGTGATGGCGACCACGTTCCACGAGGCTGCCGATGCCGCCGACCTCGTGGTCGACCTGCTGCTCAACGCGGTTGTGCCCGAGGACGAAGGCACCGCGGAGAGCCGCATCGAGCTGCTGAGCGGTCTGGCCCTCGCGGCCGAGGCGCTGCGCGCGGCCGGCCGCGGCGACCAGGCCATGGCCGACGAGCTCGGCCGCTCGGCCAGCGCCAACTTCGACCGGGTGGACCCGATCGAGCTGATGCTGCTGCGCGGCTGATTCCGGCTGAAGTCGAAACAATTTCTGCCCGCTCTTGATCAACGCTACCGCCTGGCCCGCGACAACAGGGTCTGCAGCACGACAACCACCACCAGCACCGCGCCGCTGACCACGTTCTGCATGTTCGAGTTGAACCGCCCGAGCTGGTTGATCAGCTCCTGGATCACGAACAGCAGGGCGACACCGGCCAGCGTGCCGCTGACCGCGCCACTGCCGCCGGTGAGCATGGTGCCGCCGATCACCACCGCGGCGATCGCGTTCAGCTCCAGCCCGACCCCGATCACCGTCACGCCGGA
>DATJJB010000098.1:0-18258 GCA_035492655.1 Kutzneria sp.
GCCGGCACCCGGACCGGGTTCCTCGACACCTACCACGCCTTCAACATGATCTCACCGTGGATGGTCGGCGCCATCAGCGACGCCGCCGGCTCCGACAACATCTACAACACCATCAACATCGGCGACCAGGCCGACTGCAACAGCCATGGCATCGACTACCAGCCCTGCGTGCTGCCCGGCGAGGTGCACGCCCGGCAGCGGGCCCACGGCGACTTCATGTGGCGCCAGTTCTACAACATGGTTCGCGTTGGGGCGCAAGGCATCTACATCTCGATGTTCGACGAGTACGGCGAGGGCAACCAGATCGCCAAGTCGGCCGAGACCTCGGCGATGCTGCCGGTCAACTCCGGCATGCTCGCGCTGGACGAGGACGGCACACCCTGCTCGTCGGACTACTACCTGCGGCTGACCGCTGACGGCGGCCGGATGCTCAAGGGTCAGATCGCTGTGACGCCAACACGTCCGACGCCGCCAGTGTTCGGCGGCGGTGGCGACACCCAGGCTCCGTCCGTCCCCAGTGGACTCCACGTCACCGCGCACACGGCAACTTCGGCGACGCTGGCCTGGACCGCGTCCTCCGACAACGTCGGCGTCACCGGCTACCGGATCTTCGCCAACGGCTCCCAGGTCGGCACCACGGCGTCGACTTCCTTCACCACCAACGGATTGACCCCGTCGACCGGGTACAGCTTCACCGTGACCGCGCAGGATGCCGCCGGAAACTCCTCCCCTGCCTCGGCGGCCGCCTCCGTGACCACCGATCCCGGCGGCAACACCAACCTGGCGCTGAACCGGCCGACCGCCGAGTCCAGCCACACCCAGGTGTACGGGTCCGGCAACGCCGTGGACGGCAACTCCGGCACGTACTGGGAAAGCGCCAACAACGCGTTCCCGCAATGGCTTCAGGTCGATCTCGGCGGGTCGACCCCGGTCAGCCGGCTCGTGCTCACGCTGCCGCCGGCGGCCGCCTGGGGCGCACGCACCCAGACGTTGTCGGTGTCCGGATCGGCCGACGGCAACACCTTCACCACCCTCGTCGGCTCGACCGGCTACCCCTTCGATCCCACCAGCGGCAACACCGTCACCATCCCGGTGCCGGCCGGCAGCCGGCGCTTCCTCCGGCTGACGTTCACCGCGAACACCGGCTGGCCGGCCGGGCAGGTGTCGGAGTTCCAGGTGTACGCCTAGTTGATCCAGACTGCCTTGGCATTGCAGAACTCCTTGATGCCCACGGCGGAGAGCTCGCGGCCGTAGCCGGAGTTCTTCACGCCGCCGAAGGGCAGGTGCGGGTACGAGACCACCATGCCGTTGACGAACACCAGGCCCGCATCGAGATCACGGACGAAGCGGTCGCGCTCGCCGTCGTCGGACGTCCAGGCGTTGGCGCCAAGACCGAAGCTGGTCGCATTGGCCAGCGCGACCGCCTCGTCGTAACTGTCCACTCGGTACAGTGCCGCCACCGGACCGAACACTTCTTCCCGGAACATCCGCATGTTCTCGGTGACGCCGGCGATCACCGTCGGCGGATACCACCAGCCGTCCCGCTCCGGCACCTCGCCGCCGACCAACACCTGAGCGCCGCCTTCGACGGCGTCGGCGACCAGCTCGGCGACGTCCTGCCGCCCCCGCTCGGTGGCCAGCGGGCCCACGTCGGTGGACTCCCGCATCGGGTCGCCGAGCGTCAGCTGCGACATCGCCTTCACGAAGTGCTCGGTGAACTCGTCGTAAGCGTCCGTGTGCACGATGAAACGCTTGGCCGCGATGCAGCTCTGGCCGTTGTTCTGGCACCGCGCGGTGGCCGCGACCTCGGCGGCACGGGCCAGATCGGCGCTCGGCATCACCACGTACGGGTCGGATCCGCCCAGCTCCAGCACCGTTTTCTTGAGGTGCTTGCCCGCCTCGGCGGCCAGCGACCGACCGGCCCCCTCACTGCCGGTGAGCGTCGCCGCCTGCACCCGGTCGTCGGCGATGAGGTCGGCGACCTTGTCCGAGCCGACCAGCAGCGTCTGGAACGCGCCCTCCGGGAAGCCGGCCCGGACGAACAGTTCGCCCAGGTAGAGGGCGGTTTGCGGGACGTTGGAGGCGTGCTTGAGCAGGCCCGCGTTGCCGGCCATCAGCGCCGGGGCGGCGAACCGGACCACCTGCCACAGCGGGAAGTTCCAGGGCATCACCGCCAGCACCACACCCAGCGGCTGATACGTCACGTAGGCGTTCTTGGCGTTCACCGCCGCCGCGTCGGCCGGCACGTCGGCCAGGAACTCCTCGGCGTGCTCGGCGTAGAAGCGCATCCCGGTCGCACACTTGTTCGCCTCGGCCTTGGCCGCGACCAGCGTCTTGCCCATCTCCGTGGTCATCGTCCCGGCGATCTCGGACGCTTCGTCGTCCAGCAGCTCCGCCGCCCTGCGCAGCCAGGTCGCGCGCTGCGCGAAACTCGTCCGGCGCAGCTCGTCGAAGCCCGCACGCGCGTTCGCGATCCGGCGCTCGACCTCGGCGTCGGTGTGCGGCTCGAAGGTGCGTTCGGTCTGCCCTGTTGTCGGGTTCACCGTAGCGATGGCCATGCCTTCGGGTGCCCGCCGGCCGGGCCGCCAAACCGTCACGCCTGGCGCTGGCGGCCGATCTCGCTCACCATGGACGACAGGTCGTCAGCCCTGGTCAGCGGCCGGAGGGGTGAGCACCATGCGGGCGATGTGGAAGGGGACGGTGGCCTTCGGACTGGTCGCCATCCCGATCAACCTGTACGCCGCGACCGAGAACAAGGGCGTCCAGCTGCGGCAGGTGCACGAGGCCGACGGCGGTCGGATCCAGTACAAGCGCTGGTGCTCGGTCGAGGACGCCGAGGTGCCGTACGCCGAGATCGCCAAGGGGTACGAGCTCGAGGACGGGCGCATGGTCGTGCTCACCGACGCCGAGCTGTCCAGCCTGCCGCTGCCCACCCAGAAGACCATCGACGTGCTCGAGTTCGTGCCGTTGGCCGCCATCGACCCGCTGTTCTTCGACAAGGCCTACTACCTGGAGCCGCAGAAGGCCGCCGTCAAGCCGTACGTGCTGCTGCGCGACGCCCTGCACAAGTCCGGGCACGTCGCCATCGCCAAGGTCGCCCTGCGCCAGCGCGAGGTGTTGGCCGTGCTGCGGGTGCACAACGACGTGCTGACCATGTCCACCATGCTCTGGCCCGACGAGGTCCGCACCCCCGATTTCGCCTTCCTGCAACAGGATGCGCCGCAGGTTCGGGAGCAGGAGCTGACCATGGCCGGGCAGCTCATCGACTCGCTGGCCGAGCCCGTCTTCGAGCCCGACCGCTACCAGGACAGCTACCGGCAGGCCCTGGAGAACCTGATCGACGCCAAGGTCGAGGGCGAGGAGGTCACCACCCCGCCCGGCGTCGAGCAGACCGCCGAGGTCGTCGATCTGATCAGCGCCCTGCAGGCCAGCGTCAAGGCCGCCAGCCGTCCCGCCTCGTCCCGCAAGCCCGCCGCCAAGAAACCCGCCGCCGACAAGAAGCCGCCGGCCAAACGCCGCCCCACCCGCAGCGCCTGACGGCAGGTGGGCCACATGCGCTTCCCACTTGCGCTCTGGCGCCACATAGGAAGCGCATGTGGCGGGGCCCACCGCTATACACCCGCGCCACCATCGAGCGCTCGGCGGCCCCTGGCGCGACACGCCGGGGCGTTGTGCGAGACTCTGCGGCCTCGCGGTGGTAGCAAGAAAGGCCGTGAGGGTCGATCGCACGGAGGGCACAACAATGGAGTGCGTCAGCTGCACTCGGGGTCTGGACCACTGCCACGGCACGCTGATCGTGCACACCACCGAGTTCGTCGAGTGCACGGAACTGCTGTGCGAGAGCCACGAGGACACGCGCCATCTGGCGATCGTGGACTGCAGCGCGGTGGACGGCGGCTGTGACTGCGTCTCGGTGCTGGACGAGGAGATCCAGCACGACAACGTGGCGTAGACAAGCTCACATTCGACGGCTGCGGGCGTCGCCGAAGCAGTAGAGGCCGAAGGCGGCGAAGCCGAGGGCGACGGCGATCAGCAGCACGACGCCGAAGGGCTGGCCGGCCATGGTGTGCAGCGCCTTGTCCAGGCCACCGGTCTTGGACGGGTCGGCGGTGATCGCGGCGATGGCGGTGAGCACGCCGATCACGCCGTAGGCCACGCCCTTGGCGATGTAGCCGCCAACGCCGAGCAGCTCGACGACGCGGCTGGTCCTGGCCGGCAGCTTGGTGAGGTCGAGGTCCTCGAGGAACTTCCGGGACGCCCCGCGGTAGGCGATCACGCCGGCGGAGATCAGGACCACCGCGGCGGCGGCGATCACCAACGCCTGGCCGGCGGGCAGGCCGAGCAGTGTGGCGGTGGCGTCCTGCTCCCCCTGGTTGCCGGAGCTGCCCCCGCCGGACACGGTCAGCTTGATCGCGTACGTCGCGAGTGCGAGCACCACGACGCCGCGACCGGCGACGCCGAGCCGACGCCGTAATCGCTTCTTCTCGTCCTGCATCCACCGGTACCCGACCGCGGCGGCGAGCAGCTGCCACAGGCCGAAGCCGACCAGCAGGATGCCCAGGATCCACAGCAGCACCTCGCCGAACGGCTGCGCGGCGATGGTCGACACCGCGCCCTTCTGGTCGGCCTCGCCACCGCCGCCGAACGCCACCTGCACGGCCAGCCACGCCACCAGCAAGTGCACCACGCCGTAGCCGGCCATGCCGAGCCGGCCCATGATCTGCACCGGCCGGCTGGTCTCCGCCTGTTTCGCCTGTTGCGTCGCTCTGCCCATGCCGCGGGGATTCCCTGCCGGCGACACGGACGAAACGTCAACCAGGCAGGATGCCGCGGATGAAGGCGGCCTGGCCGGCGTGCTGGATGTCGTCGTCGAGCACGCTGACCAGACGCACACCGAGCGTCACCGGCGGGTCCCAGCGGCGGTCGACGACGTGGTCCAGGTCGGCGTCGCCGAGCTTGGCGACGTAGGCGATGGTCCGCGCGTACACGGCATCGAAGTAGCCGACGAGCAGGTCGGCCTCGACGCGCACGGCGGCGACGTCGTCGGCGTCCTGGCCGTAACCGGTGGCGTCCTGGCCGAACGGCAGTGAGAAGCGCTCGGCCCAGCCGTCGGCGTCCCAGGTCTGCCGCACGCCGGCGACCTCGGACACGTGATCGTCCTGCACCCGCGTGAGGTGCCACACCAGCCACGCGATGGAGTTGGCCCCGGGAGTGGCCTGCCAGGCCAACTGGTCGGCGGTGAGCCCGTCCAGCACCTCGTGCACGACGCCGTGCACCCGCCCGAAACCGTCGGTGAGCAGCTCGGCCACGTTCACTGCGCGTCCTCCTGACCGTGCGTGACGAAGACGGCGGACATGTCGCTGTCGCCGTGCCCGGCGGCCGCGGCGCTCTCGTACTGCGACAGAATCGCGGTCATCAGCCGGTCGTCGGCCCCGGCCGACCGCAGCGCGGCGGCGATCAGCCCGGCGTCCTTGACCGCGCCGTCGAGGCTGAACGCGGCCGGGTACTCGCCCGCGATCATCGCGCGGCCCTTGAGCTGCGCATATCCGTTGTCCAGGCCGCCGCCGGCGATCAGGTCGAGGAACAGCTGCGGGTCAAGGCCGAGGTTACGGGTGAGCGCGAGGGCCTGCGCGGTGCCGGCGGTCAGGGACAGCACCCACGAGTTGGCGGCCAGCTTGAGCCGGTGCCCGTCGCCGGCCCGCGGCCCGACCCACAGCGTGCGCGAGCCGATCGCGTCGAAGACCGGCGCGAGCGTCCCTTGCAATTCCGAGTCGCCGCCGGCCAGCACGATCAGCTTGCCGTCCTCGGCCGGCTGCCGGCTGCCCAGCACCGGCGCGTCCACGAACGGCACATTGTGCTTGGCTGCCAACGAGGCGAGCGCCTCAACGCCGTCGAGGCCGACGGTCGCGCACTGCGCCCACACGGCCTCGGGCTTCATGGCGCCGATGGCCTCGGTCATCACCGCGCCGACGGATTCGGCGTCGAAGAGCATGGTCACCACGACGTCGGCGCCGGCCACCGCGGCCGCCGGGTCGTCGGCCACGGTCGCGCCGTCCGCGGCCAGCGGGCGAGCCTTGTCCGCGCTGCGGTTCCACACCGTCACGGTCAAGCCGGCCCGAAGCAGGCTGCGAGCCATGCCGGCCCCCATCAACCCGGTCCCGAGCAGCGTCACTGCCTTGGTCACGACCACGACTCCTCTCCCACGCGAGCGGTACAGCTCTACCGCAGCGTCAACGGCCTGGGCAAGATCAATCTGAGCGACTAGCGCAGGACGGGCGCGATGCCGTACGCGGCGCGAGCGTAGGCCCGTGACGTGTCCGCGGCCACCCTTTCCCAGGAATAGCGGGCACAGGCGCGATCGCGGCCGGCCGCGCCGAAAGCCTCCCGCAGCGCGGCATCGCCCAGCATGTGGCGAATCGCACGCAGCAGGTCGGCCGGCCGCAGCGGCGGCACGAGCAGTCCGGTCACCTCGTGCACGACGGTGTCGGTCAGCCCGCCCACCGCCGAGGCGATCACCGGCACACCGCTGGCCATCGCCTCCAGCGCGATGGTGCCGAACGTGCTGCGGGCGGGCGTGCAGGTGACGATGTCGGCCGACCGGTACTGCGCCGGCATGTCGTCCACCGGCCCCAGCAGCCGCACCCGGTCCTCGACGCCGTAGTGCCGGGCGCACCGGAGCAACCGGTCCGCCTCGGGATTGCCCCGCACCGGGCCGCCGGCGATGACGAACTCGACGTCGTTCAGGGCGGGCAGCACGCTGACGATCAGGTCGAACCGGTGGTACACCGCGAGATCACCGACGCCGAGCAACCGAAAGCGCTTTCCCTTGGGCACCACCGGGCCGTACGGCGTGAACTGCTCATGATCGACCCCGTGCGGCACCACGGTGATCTGGCCACGGGGCACCCCCAGCGCCGCCAGCCGCCGAACCTGAGCTCCGCCGGCGGCCAGCACCCGGTCGACCCGCCGGCACACCAGGCGTTCCAGCCGCTGCACCTCCGGGTCGAAGCTCGCGGCGGTCGGCACGGTGAGCACCTTGGCGATCGGCCGGTCGCCGACGGCCAGCGCCGAGGCCATGCCCGACAGCCAGGAATGGGCATGCACCACCTCGGGCGGCTCCGCCCGCCAACTCTCCCGCAGCCGGTCCACCAGCCCGGCGTCGACCTCGTCGTGACCGTGCACGACCACCTGGTGCCCCTGGGCGGCCAGCGCCGCGGTGAGCGCGGTGAGCGGCCGCGAGGGCTCGCCGACCATCGCAATTCTCACCTTCGCAGGCTTTCCGATCCGGGCCCGGCCAAAACCTCGGTCCGCGACGGACAGGTGTAGACCCGTGCACGCCGGGTAGTCCCGGACCGATATGACTGGTTCAACACTCACGGTCGACGTGGCCCATCGAGGACACGCGACGATCGTTCGGCTCACCGGCGAGATCGGTCTGCGCACGGTCGAGCAGCTGCGTTCGGCGCTGCTCAAATGCCTGGCCGACCAGCCGTCCGGCCTGGTCGTCGAGGTCGACGGGGTGACCGTCGGCGCGCCGATCGCACTGTGCGCCTTCGGCTCGCTGGCCCGGCGCGCGGCCGAGTGGCCCGGCATCCTGCTGACGCTGGCCGTCTCGGCCGGTCCGGTGCGGGACCTGTTGCGGCGCATGGCTTTGGACCGCGTGGTGCCGACGTTCGCCGGCGTCGCCGAGGCCGTCCGCGCGCTGGGCACGATGCCCGAGCACCAACGTGCCTCGGTGCGGCTGCCGGCCGACATCGGCAGCGCCGCGCAGGCCCGGCGCTTCGTCACCGACACCTGTGACGCCTGGCAGGTCGACGACTTACGCGAAGACGCCTGCCTCGTCGCGTCCGAGCTGGTGGAGAACGCCGTCCAGCACGGTCGTTCCGCGGCCGAGCTGCGGCTGGACCTGTCCCGTGGAGTCCTCACGATCGCGGTCCGCGACGACGCCCCGATGCCGCCGGAACGCCGCCTGGTCGGCACCGCGCCGACCGGCGGTCGCGGCGTGTTCATCGTCGACGTCATCGCCCGGGCCTGGGGTTACGCGCCGACCTGGGCCGGTGGCAAGGTCGTCTGGGCCGTGCTGGCCGGCGGTGCTTGAGCCGACAATCACCCGTCCGGGTGGATTGGACCGATCTTCATCGGTCCACTTGGGACGGTGGTGCGACGCTGGTGATCCCCGCGGAGGAGGTCGCCCATGCGAATCGGCCGCATCCTGTCCCTGTCCGTGCTGCTGGTCGCCGCCGTCGCGGCCCCGGTCGTGCGGGCCGGCGCCGACCAGCCCGGGCCGACCCCGCTGCCGGCCGATCCCGCGCCGCTGGCCGCCGCGCCGGACGGCCCGACGCCGCCCTCGGCCGGCGGTTCCAACTACGACTTCTACTACCTCAACGGCTGCTACCGCGAGCCGTACAACGTCATCAGCGGCTTCTCCCGGGCCCCGGACATGATCCGCCTGCAACTCGGCCAGATGCGCAAGGCCGGCCAGGGCCGGTTGACCATCGGCGTCTTCCATCACCACGGCCCGGGCGGCGGCGCGGTGATGGACTCCACCGGCGGCACGCTCTCGCCGGCCGACCTGAAGAACTTCACCGACCTGCTGGCCACCGTGAAGACCGCCGGCTTCGCCGAGGTGACGGTGGCGTTCAACGCCCAGAACCCCAGCAATCCCAGCGACTGGCGGTCGTGGCGGCAGGACCTGTACGACGAGAACTGGCAGCTCATCCAGAAGGTGCACGATCTCGTGACCGCGGCCAAGCTGCCGTACCGGATCGACCTGGGCAACGAGCTGACGCCGTCCACCGGCCAGAGCATCGTGGTCCGCTACGACCAGCAGCTGTGGCGGGACTACACGGCCAGGTACGGCACCGCCGACACCGTGGGTTTCTCCGTCAACAGCAACGATCCCGGCCAGATCCCCAACGTGGCCAAGGTCTACGGCAGCACCCCACCGCCGGTCTTCGACCTGCACATCTACGGCGACGAGTACAACCAGTTCGTCGGCGACGACCAGCAGCTGCGCCGGCAGGGCTACGGCACGCAGCCGGTCATCGTCGGCGAGTCGTTCTACAACGACCCGGTCGCCGCCGACGGCTTCGCCAAGGGCAGCAAGGACAGCGGCCGAAGGATCCTGTACCTGACCCAGTGGCCCAAGACCCGGGAGAACACCCCGCAGTGCGACCAGGTCGACGTCGCACCGCCGCTGGACTTCGCCGCCTACCGGGCGGCGGGGTTCTAGACTTCGGCCGTGACCAACCGTCTCGGCGACTTCCTGCGGGCCCGGCGTGAGCAGGTCCAGCCGGCCGATGTCGGTCTGCCCGCGGGCGGTGGCCGGCGGCGGGTGCAGGGGTTGCGCCGGGAGGAGCTGGCGCTGCTGGCCGGCATCAGCAGCGACTACTACATGCGCCTGGAGCAGGGCCGCGACCAGCATCCGTCCGGGCAGGTGCTGGACGCGCTGGCGACCGTGCTGCGGCTGGACCGGGAGGCCACGGCTTACCTGCACGAACTGGCCCGGCCGATAACGCCCAGGCGCAGCGAGCAGGTGCCGGCGAGCATCCGGCAACTGATCGACAGCTGGCCGGCCACGCCGGCGTACGTGCAGGACCGGCTGACCACCGTGGTCGCGGCCAACCGGGCGGCCACCGCACTCGGCCCGTGCTACGCGGTCGGCGTGAACCTGCTGCGCACGGTGTTCCTGGACCCGGCCGAGCGGGAGTTCCGGCTGGACTGGGACGAGACCGTGACCGACGGCGTCGGCATCCTGCGGGCCTCGTTCGGCGCCGATCTGGACGATCCGGACCTGGTGAAGCTGGTCGAGGAGCTGTCCGCCGGCAGTGAGCGGTTCCGGGAGCTGTGGGCGCGGCACGACGTGCGGGCCCGCGCCGGGCACCTGGTCCGGTTCGCCCACCCGATCGCCGGCCCGCTGGACCTGCACAGCGAGAAGCTGCCGATCGCCAACACCGCCCTGACGCTGGTGGTGTTCCACGCCGAGGCCGGCACGGCCAGTGCCGACGCGTTGCAGCGGTTGGTTGCCGCGGAACGGGTCTGACACGGCACAGTGGACGCCATGCGGAAGTGGGTGGTGGCCGCCGGGCTGGGGTTCGCGGAATCGTGCGTGCTGCTGGCCGTCAGCATTCTGGTGCCGGCGGTCTGGGCCGTTGCGGTGGGGATTTGGCAGTGGTGGGGCGGCAACGCGTGGTCGTGGATCGCGCCGTTCGTGTGGGCGGCCATCGGCACGCTGCTGCTGGCTCGTCCGGTATGCCGGATGTTCCGCGCGCTGGTCCGGCGCTGGTCGCAGGTCGAGATCCCGGACGGCTACCGGCCGCTCGGCCCGGTCACCGAGCTGTCCACCGGCTACTGGTGGAACGGCTACTCCTACGAGCGGTCGGCGCGGGATGCCCGGCGGGACCTGTGGTGGCGGACCCGGCTCAAGGACCCGGCCGGCTGGCGTGACCTGCGGTTCGTGCTGATCGCCCCGTTCACCGTCGGTCCGGTCGCGGCCGTGCCGCTGGCCGGCGTCGCTGTCGCGGTGCTGGTCAACATCCCGATCGGCGTGATCACCACGGTCGTCGCGTCGCCGTTCGTGTGGCGGGTCGCCGAGCCAGTGATCCTTCGGCTGCTGCGACCGCTCAGCGTCCGGGTCAAGGAGCTGGAGACGCAGCGAGCCGACACGACTGTGGCTCAAGCGGCCGAGATCCGCCGTATCGAGCGGGACCTGCACGATGGCGCGCAGGCGCGGCTCGTCGCGCTCGGCATGTCGCTGGCCACGGCCGAACGGTTGTTGCAGACCAATCCGGACCAGGCCGTGGAGTTGCTGCGTGAGGCCCGGGCCGGCGCGGCCGCCTCGCTGACCGAACTTCGTGACCTGGTCAGGGGAATCAGCCCGCCGCTGCTGACCGAGCGCGGTCTCGTCGACGCCGTGCGGGCGCTGGCCCTCGACAGTCCACTTGAGACGACCGTGGACGCCTCGCTCGACCGGCTCGACCCGCCCGTCGAGTCCGCGCTGTACTTCGCCGTGGCCGAGTTGCTGGCCAACGTCGGCAAGCACGCCAACGCCACGCACGCCCGGATTTCCCTGACACGGCAAGCCGCCGCGATCGTCGTCGAGGTGGCGGACGACGGTCGCGGCGGCGTGGTCGAAGCCGGCGGGCTGTCCGGTCTGCGGCGGCGGATCGCCGTGTTCGACGGCCGCCTGGACATCACCAGCCCGGCCGGCGGGCCGACGGTGGCCCGCATCGTGCTCCCCGCCCCATGATCAAGGGACCGATCCTCACGTTGAACGTCAGGAAAGCCCCCTTCCTGACACGGCTAGCGGTAGTCGTCGGGGTCGAGGGGAACGGGGTCCTCCAACTCCTCGGGCGCTTCCGGGTCGTCCGGGGCGGCCGGCCCTGAACCGTGCCCCGGCCGGGGGTCACCTATCGGGCGGCTCTCGTCCGGCTGGGGCTCGGGGTCGATGGGCGGGACGGTCATGGGCGCGTCCCGGGGAAGCCAGGCCCGGGGATGCCCGGGTAGATGGGCCGAGCCTCGACGTCGGCCGGGTCGTCCCGCCCGGCGGCGGCGTCGTCACGGGCCGGCGGATGCGGCATCGGCGACTGCGGCGGGGCGTCGATGTTGCCGCGCCACGCGCCGGTCTCGTGCCCCTGCTCCTCGATGTACTCCTTGAACCGCTGGAGATCCCCGCTCACCCGGCTGCCGACGATGCCCAGCGCCGCGCCGGCCTTCTCGGCCAACGTGTCGGGCTCGTACTCCATCTGCAGGCTGACCCGCGTGGAGTGCTCGTCCAGCCGGTGGAACGTCACCACACCGCCGTGCGAGGGACCCTCGGTGGTGTGCCAGGCGACCCGCTCGTCCGGATGCTGCTCGGTGATCTCCGCGTCGAACTCGCGGTGCGCGCCGGCGACGGTGGTCTCCCAGTGCGTGGTCCGGTCGTCGACCTGGATGACGCGTTCCACGCCCTCCATGAAGTAGGGGAACGACTCGAACTGCGTCCACTGGTTGTAGGCGGTGCGCACCGGCACCAGCACATCGATGCTCTTCTCGATGGTGGTCATCGCTGTCTGCTCCTCTCTTCACGATCCGGGTACCCAGGTCGGGCTCGCTCAATCGCAGGCGTTTTCCCCGGTGCCGGACGCGGTACCCAGGAGCCGGTGGTCCGTGCGGTCGGGCCGGCGGCTGAAGTGGAGCGGTCGATGTTGAGTCAGAACGAGCGTCGTCAACTGGAGGAGATCGAACGACGGCTGAGGAACGAGGATCCGCGTCTGGCCAACCGGCTGACCCTGAACTGGGTGGTCCGTCACCGGTGGATCGTGCTGGCGACGGGTATTCTCGGGGCTGCCTTGTTCGTGCTGGGCTGCGTGTGTGCCAGCGGCACGCTCGCCATCTGGGGTTTCGTGATGGCGGCGGTGGCGGGCACGCTGCTGTTCCGGCACCGGACCCGCAGGCGCGGCTGAGGGGAGTGACAACCGAGTGCTCGGTGTCCCGGATTCCACCAGGGCGCTGCTGTTCGACATGGACGGCGTGCTGACGAAAACCGCTGTGGTGCACGCGAAGGCGTGGCAGCAGGCGTTCGACGAGTTCCTGGCCTCCCGGGGCGACCCCTACGAGCCGTTCGACCCGGTCGTGGACTACGACGAGTACGTGGACGGCAAGCCGCGAGCCGACGGAGTGCGCTCGTTCCTCCAGGCACGCGGCATCGCGTTCGACGAGGACCTGGTCCGCCGCATCGGCGACCACAAGAACGACCTGGTGCAGGAGCTGATCCGGCGCGACGGCGTCGAGGCGTACGAGGGCTCGCGCCAGTACCTGGACGCGGCGGTGGCGGCCGGCCTGTCACGGGCGGTCGTCTCGTCCAGCGCCAACACGCGTGAGGTGCTGGTCGCGGCCGGCCTGGACGGCTACTTCCAGGCCGAGGTGGACGGCATCGCGGCGGCCGTGCGCCGGCTGAAGGGCAAGCCGGCGCCGGACACCTTCCTGGCCGCGGCCAAGGAGCTGGGTGTGGAACCGGCCGAGGCGGTGGTGTTCGAGGACGCGCTGGCCGGGGTCGAGGCCGGGCACGCCGGCAAGTTCGGCTTCGTGGTCGGCGTCGACCGGGTCGGGCAGGCCGACGCGCTGCGCCGGCACGGGGCCGACCACGTCGTCAAGGACCTGGCGGACCTGCTGTGATCCCCGATCCCGACTTCTCCGTCGAGCCGTGGCGGCTGCGGGAGTGCACGCTCAACCTGAACCTGCTGGCCCAGGCCGAGTCGCTGTTCGCGCTGTCCAACGGCCACATCGGCTGGCGCGGCAACCTCGACGAGGGCGAGCCGCACGCGCTGCCCGGCAGCTACCTCAACGGCGTGCACGAGGTGCGCCCGCTGCCGTACGCCGAGCGCGGCTACGGCAATCCCGAGGACAGCCAGACGGTCATCAACGTGACCAACGGCAAGGTGATCCGGCTGCTGGTCGACGACGAGCCGCTGGACCTGCGCTACGGCACCCTGGTCAGCCACGAGCGCACGCTCGACTTCCGCACCGGGCTGCTGACCCGCGAGATCCACTGGGTGTCGCCGGCCGGCAAGGCGGTCAAGGTCCGCTCCACCCGGCTGGTCTCGTTCACGCAGCGGGCCGTTGCGGCGATCGGCTACGAGGTGGAGGCGGTCGACAAGCCGGTACGCGTGGTGATCCAGTCGGAGCTGATCGCCAACGAGGAGCTGCCGGCGCAGTCCGACGACCCGCGCTCCTCGGCCGTGCTGGCCCGCCCGCTGACTGCCGTGATGCACACCGCCCGTGGCACGAAAGCCGTTCTCGTGCACCGGGTCGAGCACAGCGGGCTGGGTGTGGCGGCGGCGATGGACCACACCGTGTTCGGCGAGGACGAGCTGCCCTGCCGGGCCGAGGCCGAGCCCGATCTCGGCCGGTTCTCCGTTGGCAACCGGCTGGAACCGGGGCAAAAGCTCGGTTTCGCCAAGTTCGTGGCCTATGGCTGGTCCAGCACCCGCTCCGTGCCGGCACTGCGGGACCAGGTCGAGGCGGCGCTGGCCGCGGCCAAGGTGACCGGCTGGGACGGCCTGGTCGCCGAGCAGAAGGAGTTCCTCGACCGCTTCTGGCGGGACGCCGACGTGGAGGTGGACGGCGACGCCGAGGTGCAGCAGGCGGTCCGGTTCGCCCTGTTCCACGTGCTCCAGGCGGCCGCGCGGGGTGAGCGGCGGGCCATCGCGGCCAAGGGGCTGACCGGCCCCGGCTACGACGGGCACGCGTTCTGGGACACCGAGATGCTGGTGCTGCCGGTGCTGACCTACACCTACCCGGAAGCGGTCGCGCACGCCCTGTGGTGGCGGCACGACACCATTCCGCTGGCCCAGGACCGGGCCAAGCAGCTGGGATTCGAGGGCTCCGCCTTCCCGTGGCGGACGATCACCGGCGCGGAGTGCTCGGGCTACTGGCCGGCCGGCACGGCCGCGTTCCACCTCAACGCCGCCATCGCCGCCGCCGTCACGCGGTACGTGAGCGCCAGCGGCGACGAGGGCTTCGCGTCCTCCGCCGGCATCGCGCTGCTGGTCGAGACCGCGCGGCTGTGGCGCTCGCTCGGCCACCACAACAGCGAGGGCCGGTTCTGCATCGACGGCGTGACCGGTCCCGACGAGTACAGCGCCATCGCCGACAACAACGTCTACACGAACCTGATGGCCAAGCGGAACCTGCTGGCCGCCTACGAGTACGTGCACCGCTTCCCCGACCGGGCCCGTGAGCTGGGCGTCGGCGAGGAGGAGGCGGCCGCCTGGCACGACGCCGCCAAGGCGGTGCTGGTGCCCTACGACGAGGCGCTGGGCGTGCATCCGCAGTCCGACGGCTTCACCCGGCACCAGGAATGGGACTTCGCCGGCTCCAAGTACCCGCTGCTGCTGCACCACCCGTACTTCGACATCTACCGCAAGCAGGTGGTCAAGCAGGCCGACCTGGTGCTGGCCATCATGCAGTGCCCGGAGGAGTTCACGCCGGAGCAGAAGGCCCGCGACTTCGACTACTACGAGCGGATCACCGTCCGGGACTCGTCGCTGTCGGCGTGCGTGCAGGCGGTGGTGGCGGCCGAGGTCGGGCAGTTGCAGCTGGCCCACGACTACCTGGCCGAGGCGGCGCTGATGGACCTCGCCGACCTGGAGCACAACACCTCCGACGGCCTGCACATCGCCTCGCTGGCCGGCGCCTGGATCGCCCTGGTCAACGGGCTCGGCGGGCTGCGCCAGGACGGCGGCATGCTGCGCTTCGCGCCCCGGCTGCCGCCGGGCCTGTCCCGGCTGAAGTTCGTGGTGCGGCAACGGGATTCCCGGATCCGGGTGACCGTGACGCCGTCGGCCGCCCGGTACGAGGTCGACGGCCCCGACGACCTGACGATCGTCCATCACGGGCAGACCGTGCGGCTGGACGCCGTGCGGGAGCTGCCCATTCCGCCCGCGCCTCGGGTGCGGCCCAGCGAGCAACCCCCGGGCCGCGCGCCGCGGCGTCGTGACGGGGAGGACTGAGATGCCGAGTTGGGGCGATCTGAGCCCGCACCGACGCCGCCAACTGGCGGCACTCGGCATCGTCCAGGTGCTGCTGGCCGTGGCCGCCTGGATCGACCTCGCGATCCGTCCCGCGGCCAAGGTCAGGGGCCCGAAATGGGCCTGGACCTTGGCCATCGGCGTCAACTTCGTCGGCCCGCTTGCCTATTTCGGATGGGGCCGATCGGCCGCACAGCGTGATCTTTCCGACGGTGAGGTCGCCTTTACCGATCAGTGATCGATCGGTCACTACCCGCCATTTGTCGCCTGCTCCACTGTGACGCGCACGACGACGGACGAACGGAGCAGTCCCGCTCCGCCCACCGGCGTCACAGCGACAGCGGGGAGCTGACACGTGGCGGCACGAATCTCCTTACGGCGCGAACACGTGGTGGCCGCGAGCCTGGTCGGCTCGGTGGTCGTGGTCCTGGGCTTCGCCTCCGGACTCGGCATCCACCACACGGCAACGGGCGCAGTCGCGGCGCCCGCCCCCGGCAGCGCCGCGCCGCCCACCACTGACACCAGCGGTGAGCCGGCCGGCGGCGGGTATCAGCCGGCAGGCTATTCCGGTGACAGCCCGCAAGGCGACAACCCTTACATAGCACCGACAATCGCGCCGGTTCCGGTCGGGACCACCACGCCGACGGCCACCACGACGGTGCCGACGACGACCTCGCCCGGGACCACGACAACCAGTACGCCGTCGTGCACGCCCGGTGTGGTGCCGCAGGTCGTCGACACGCTGACCACCGGTGTGCAGGGGCTTCCGCTGCTCGGCCCGGTGGTGGCCGGCATCGGCCTGCCGCCGCTGGTCGACACGCTGCTGGGCTCGTGCCCGGCGACCACCACGACCACGACGACGCCCACCGCCCGATGACCGTCGACGCGGCCCGGTCCTGGTACGTGCTCGCCAGGCTGGTCGACTATCTCGGCATCGCGTTCTTCCTCGGCGGCAGCGGTTTCGTCGCGCTGCTGTGGCCGGCCGGCAGCGCGGTGCGCGCCACCCGACGGGTGATCGTCACCGGCTGGCTGCTCGGTGTCGCCGGCGCCGCCGCCACCATCGTGCTGGAGGGGGTGTGGGCCGGCGGCGGCCCGATCGGCTGGCCGCTGGTGACCCGGGTGCTGGCCACCGACTTCGGCCGGGTCTGGCTGGCCATCGCGCTGCTCTGGGTGCTCGCCGGCGTGGTGCTGGCGGATCTGTTGCAGCGCAAGGAGACCGCCGCGCGATCGGCGGCGTGGCGAATCGGCGCGCTCGCCGTCGGGCTGGGCCTGCTGCGCGCGATCGGCCTGACCGGGCACACCTCCGACTCCGGCGCCGCGCTGGTGGAGATCGCCGACCTGGCCCACCTGCTGGGCATGGCGCTGTGGATCGGCGGGCTTGCCGTGCTGTTGTTCGGCGTGCTGCCCCGGCGGCGGCCGGAGGAGCTGGCCCGAGTGGTGCCGCGCTACTCGCGGCTCGCGATGATCAGCGTCGGCACCGTCGTGCTGGCCGGCGTGGTGCTGGCCTGGCAGTCGCTGGGGTCGGTGGATGCCTTGCTGCACACCGACTACGGCCGGATCCTGCTGGTCAAGGTCGGCGTGCTGGCCGTGGTGCTGGCCGCGGCGCAGGCCAGCAAGAGCTGGGTCGGCCGGCGGCTGGACTTCGCCGTCGTGCTGCGCGGCGACGCCCGCACGCTCCGGCCGTTCGTCTACTCCGTCACCGCCGAGACCGTCCTCGTGGTGTTCGTGCTGCTCGCCGCGAGCGTCCTCGTCACGGCCAATCCCGGCCGCTGACGTTCCCACCGAAAGGAACCGTTGTGGACCAACCACCCCTGCCCGCGCGCCGTCGCGGTCTACTCCTGCCCGCGATCGCGGTGCTCGCCGTCGCCGGGTCGGTCTTCGCACTGACCTCGCTGCACGCCGACCAACGCACGGCCGTCCCTCAGCCGGCCGCGCAGACCGCCGCACTGCCGGCATCGGTCGTCGACGCACAGAAGGCCGCCGTCGCGCAGTACTCGCCGGCCGCGGAGTCCTCGGCGATCGCCGTGGACATCAAGGGCTACGCGTTCTCCCCGGCCAGCCTCACGGTGTCCGTCGGTGACACCGTGACCTGGACCAACGAGGACACCGCCCCGCACACCGTGACGGTCTCCGACGGCCCGGAGAAGTTCGCGTCGCCGACCCTGCAGCAGGGCCAGAAGTTCAGCTACACCTTCACCAAGGCCGGCTCGTACTCGTACTACTGCGCCGTGCACCCGGACATGAAGGCCAGTGTCACGGTCCAGGGCTCCACTCCCCCGCCCACCACGACCACCGCGCCCCCGACGACCACGGCGCCGCCCACCACCACGACGACCATGACCATGCCGACGTCCACCCCGGGCAGCGGCTGCGCGGTCAAGGAGGCGCTGGCCCCGTTCATCGCCCACCTCAAGGCCGCCCACCTGGAGGAGTCCGTCGGCCAGCAGGTCACCGACGCGCTCAACCTCGACCAGTACATCAAGACGCACACCGTGCTGATCGAGAACATGCTCGCCCCGATCCTCAACGGTGACGCCGACCAGTCGGTCAAGGACGTGCTCACGCCGCTGCTGGCCCACCTGAAGGCGGCGCACCTCGACGAGTCGCTCGGCCAGCAGGTCACCGACCTGCTGAACGTGGACCAGTACGTCAAGACCCACACCGTGCTGGTGGAGAACATGCTTGAGCCGGTGTTCAACCAGCTGACCTGCTGATCGCGGTCCGCAGCGGTCAGCGTGGCCCGCTGCGG
>DATJJB010000099.1:0-27451 GCA_035492655.1 Kutzneria sp.
CGGCACCGTCGATGTCGGCGGTTTCCTCCTGCGTATCGCCGAGTTCTTCCGCGACGAGTCGTGCGGGCAGTGCGTGCCCTGCCGGATCGGCACTGTCCGTCAGGAAGAGGCCCTGCATCGCATCGTGCAGCGCAAGGGCGATGCCCAGGATCTCGTGCTGCTGCGGGATGTCGGACGCGTCATGCGGGACTCGTCCATCTGCGGTCTTGGCCAGACCGCTTGGAACGCCATCGAATCCGCCATCGACCGTCTCGGGGTGCAGCTGTGAGTATCGTCGACATCGGACTGCCGCGCCGGCTGGTCGAGTTCACTTTGGACGGTGAGCAGGTCGCCGTGCCCGAGGGGTCGACCATCCTCAGCGCGTGCGAGGACATGCCCACGCTGTGCTACGGCGACACCCTGGAGCCGGCCAACGCCTGCCGGGTCTGCATGGTCGAGGTCGAGGGCTCTCGAACCCTGGTGCCGTCCTGTTCCCGCAAGGTCGAGCCCGGCATGGTCGTGCACACGGACACCGAACGCACGCGGCACAGCCGTCGTCTGGTGCTCGAACTCCTTGGTTCGGCAACGGATTTGTCCACTACGCCTCAGGTGGCGGACTGGATGGCCGACGTCGGGGCCGATCCTTCTCGGTTCGGCCCCGACGCCGCCACCGTCGCCCAGCCGGCCCTTGTGGACAATTCCCTCTACGTGCGCGACTACTCGAAGTGCATCATGTGCTACAAGTGCGTCGACGCCTGCGGCGACCAGTGGCAGAACACCTTCGCCATCGCGGTCGCCGGGCGTGGCTTCGACTCGCACATCTCCACCGAGTTCTCCGCCCCGTTGCCCGATTCCGCCTGTGTCTACTGCGGCAACTGCATCGAGGTCTGCCCGACCGGCGCCCTCAGCTTCCGCCGCGAGTTCGACAAACGCGCCGACGGCACCTGGGACGAGTCGGCCCAGACCGCCACCACGACCGTGTGCACGTTCTGCGGTGTCGGCTGCAACCTCACGCTTCACGTGCAGGACAACGAGATCGTCAAGGTCACCTCGCCGCACGACAGCTCGGTGACGCACGGCAACCTCTGCATCAAGGGCCGTTTCGGCTGGCAGCACGTGCAGAACACCTAGTCCCGCAGCGCGGGACCAGGTGTTCTGCGCACACACCTCAACCAGCCGCAACCCCCGTCGGCACGGCCGAAGACCCAATCCGCTTCGGGTTCCCGCGACGCCAGACCACGACCAGGAAGCCGATCAACGCCACGAACGGCAGGGCGCACACCACCCAACTCAACGCCAGGGGCGGTCCGGGCTGCGGCAGCACCTGGAGCCCGGAGAGCGTCCCGGCACCGTGGCCCTGCGGCCCGTCGATGGTGAAGTCGAACTTCCACGTGCCCTCGACCTGCAACGCGAACACGTCCAGACCCCAGACATCCCGTTTCCGGGGGTGCCGCACCAACGGCGCGGGTCGGGTGTGGGAGCCGGACGGGCCGGTGCGCATGAACGTCCCGGTCTTGCCGTCCAGACCACCATCGGGCGCGAAGGTGAAGTCCAGGGACTGCATGGCGCGCACCGGCCACGTCGAGAAGCCGACGGTCAAACCGTACGGTCCGACCTGCACGTGCTCGGTGTGGACAATATTCACCGGCTCGTAGGCCATCGCCGGCGCGGCCGTGGCGATCGGCACGAACACGAGCGCGGCCAGGAGTGCGAACAGGCGCTTGATCACGCGGTCACCTTCTCCCGGAGACGGAGCGTGGCGCCGAAGCGCAGGCCGAGAAACGCGCCCAGCACACCGAAGGCGCAGCCGGCAATGGTCGTGGCGATCAATTCCACCGTGGTCACCGGTGCCGCATAGCCGAGCCACGGCCGTTGCAGGACAAAGCTGAACCCGAGAACCAGGCCGGCGACCCCGCCACCGACCAACGCCCCGCGCCGGAACAGCAGCTCGATCACCACGGCGGCGACCAACGCCAGCAACGGAATCCCGGACGGGATGAGCGAAGGCTCGCCGCCCATGCCGTCCCGCATCGGCAATCCGACGGAGTCGGCGTACCACGAGGTGGCCAACGGCGTGAACACCCACAGAATCCCCTGCATCACCAGCAAAGCGGCAGCCGTGGCCACTGCTGCCCCGGGCCGGCCGATGGCGACGCGGGTGAGCACCAGCAGCAGCACGATGATCAACGCGGTCGCCACCACGATGCTGTCGAACGGCACGGGCAGGCCCTGGAAAGCGTTGGCGGTGATGGGAAAGAACGTCATCAGCACCGGAACGCTGATGGCCATCGCGATCCGGCCCCACAACTGATCCCGGGCCGAAGCGGCCACGATCACGGCACCGATCATGGTGATGGAGATGGTGGTGAACAGGGCGACGTGCGGCGGCGAGTTCAGCACTGCGTCGAAGCCGTATACGGTATGCCACCACAGATCGGTGAGTCCGTACAACAGGAAGGCGGCAGCGCCGACACCGGTGACGAGATAGCCCAGCGGTGCGGTGAACGCGCCGCCGAACACTCGGATCGGCACGCCGCCGTCACGCGGATCGGGCGTCTCGCCGCGGCGCTGCGCGGCCGTCACGGCGAGCACGACCGACAGCGCGGCGATGCCGGCGATGGCGCTGCCGGCGTAGATGAACAGGTGCGGCAACGTGAAGAAGGTGTCCGGCCCCACGTCGATGTGCCACTGCACGTCCCACGAGGTGCCGATCAGCGATATCCCCGTGCCCAGCAACACGAATCCGGCCCCTATCGGCCTCATTCCCTGCCCCCTCATCCGGTCACCGTCACCGGCGACACGTGTTCGTCCACTCCGGACTGATCTCGTACGGTGGTGACGATCTCCCACTGCCCCGGCGTCATCAACGGCAGCCCGGTCACCCGGAACGTGCCGACATCCGTGGCCACGGCCGGCACAACGCCGGACGAATACCCGGTCGTCGGCTGCACCGCCTGCACGCTCACGGTCGCGCCGGCCGACGGCGTCACGTCCAGCTCCACGGTCCCAGTGCCCATTAGTCGGGCCTGCACCGAATGCTTCCCCTGCCCCGCAACCGATGCGGCCGCCACGTGAATGGTCAGCGGGATCGTCTCGATGCGATAGTTCCGCTCCACCTGTATCCACGCCTGATAGTCCCCGGCCAGCGGGAACGTGTACGTGAAGGCCACGTCCGGCCCATACGCGGCAACGGTTTCGTCCGGCGCGCTGTCCCCGTTCACCGGCATCAGCCCGCCCATCGACCCGGCCGCCATGGCCATGCCGGTCATGTCACCGCCCATCGAGTGCGCGTGCACCCACACCGGCGCGGCCTGCGCCCCGCCCGACCCCAGTGGCCCGACCGCGATCATGTGCCCGAGCATCCCCAGCCACGGCTGGAGATTCGAGCCGACATGGGCGTCCACCGTTCCTGGCTGCCCGGCGACAAAATCCGGCACGGTCACGTGTGCGCCCGACGGATCCGCAGCAACCGCAACGGAAGCGCCGTTGACGTCGATCCCGGTCGCCGACCGCACCAGCTGCACTCCGCCGCCGATCCGGGCCAGCTCCGCCGCTACGGCATAGTGTCCGGCGACCGGAAAAGTCAACTGCACCTGGAACTTCCCTGGCGCCACCCGAATCGGGTGCAGGTGCCACAGCTGCGCCGACGGCCCGATGACGATCAGGTGCATCAAGGCGCTGTCGTGCACCATCAGGTCATCGACCGGACGCCCGGTCGCGCCGTCGCTCAAAGCCAACGACAGCAACAACTTCTGACCGGTGACAACGGAACTGGCTGACAGCGCCAGGTTCACCGGCTGCCGCGAGTAGTCCGAAGTCAACGGCTGCGCCAGCTGATACGGCGAAGTCGTGTTCACGCTGTCCGCATCCACCTGCACGCCCGGCAGAGGTGGCAGCGGCAACGAAGTCGACAACACGGCACCGGTCAACGCAACGGCCACTCCGGCCACCGCCCCACCAACGGGAACGAAGGCCCACCACCCGCGCCGGGCCCGTGTGGCCACCACCAACGCCGCCAGCAGACAGCCACCGGCGAAGAGAAACCCGAGGTACACGGCCTTCTCCGGCGGACTGACCGGCTGTGCCGCCACCACGAACGGGATCCGGGCGACCTCCTGCCCGTCGTCGAGGGCCAGCTCCCACCGCCCGGCCGCGTCGACCGAGAGATCACCGCCGTAGGACCCGGGACCGCCGAGAGTGACCGCCGTGGCCGAGGCGGTGCCCGGGCCGGTGATCGAGAGCCGCAGCGTGCCCGCCGGCGATCCCGCATGCGTGAGCACGTCGACGTGCAGCGGCCCGGGCACCCCGGTGACCCGTCGCAGCGTGACGGTCAGTTCGCGGTCGCCGAGCGTCTGCGCGACGTGCACGTCACCGCCGCCGGACGCGGAATCCGCGTACGCCGGGACGGCGAGCAGCAGCCCGAGCAGCAGGGCGAGGACGGTGGCTTTCATCGTCGGCAACGCTAGGGATCGGAAACCCCCGCGGTCACCACGTCCGCGGGGGATCATTGTCCCCCTTGGGAGGGATCCGGTCTCAGGGGTGACTGACGCATGATCGGGGCCGGCACAAGGGGAGGGCAGCATGCGGATGACCGTGCGCGGCACGCTGGCGCGCCAGTCGTTGCTGGTCAGCGGCCTGTGCGTGTTGGCGGACGTGGGGTTCGTGTTCGTCGCGGACTGTGTGCCGACCACGATCGCGCAGGCCGTGACCCTGGTCGTGCTGATCGCCGCCGACCTGTGCCTGGCCGGTCCGGCTCGGCTGTCCGGTTTCGTCGCCGTCGCCCAGGCCCTGATCCGGCTGCTCGCCGTGCTGGCGTTCGGGCCGACCGCGTCCGGCAACACCGCCGGACTGATGGTCGGCGGCTATCGTGCCGGCGCCTGGCTGCGCGGCGCGCCGGCCTGGCTCACCATGGCCCTGACCACCCTGGTCATCGGGCTGGCCCGGTACGCGGCCAACGGCTTCCACAACTGGCCGATCATCCCGCTGATCATGGCCGAGTCCGGCCTGCTGCCCTGGCTGGTCGGCCGCTACACCACCACCCGCCGGGCCTACCTGGCCGAGCTTGAGCAGCGGGCCGAGCAGGAACGCCGTGATGCCAAGGAAGCCGTGGCCAAGGCGGTCGGCGAGGAACGCGCGTCCATCGCCCGCGACCTGCACGACGTCATCGCGCACCACGTCAGCGCGATCAACGTGCACGCCGGTGCGGCCCGCCTGATCATGGCCGGCGACCAGGGCAGTCCCCAGCTCGGCAAGTCCGTGACAGCGGTGGAGAGCGCCGCCCGCTCGGCCATGGTCGAGCTGCGGCACCTGCTCGACCTGCTGCACGGCGACAGCGGCGCCAGCACCCGGCAGCCCGGCCTTGCCAACATCGACGAGCTGTTCGACGGGGTCAGGAACGCCGGTCTCCAGGCCGAGCTGGAGATCACCGGCCGGCGTCGTGACCTGCTGGATTCCCTGGACATCGCGCTGTACCGGATCGCGCAGGAGATGCTCACCAACGCCCTGCGGCACGGTGACGGCACCGCCGTCGCCATGCGCATCGACTACGGCGAGACCTCGCTCGTGCTGTCCACGACCAACCCGATGCCGGCGCAGGCCCGCCGGTCCGACGGCCCGCACCGCGGGCTGGCCGGCATCGCCAACCGGGCCGGCATGTTCGGCGGCCTGGCCGACAGCGGTCCCCAGGACGGTGTCTGGCGCACGTCGGTGGTGTTCCCGCTGTGAGCGTTGAGGTGCTGCTGGCCGACGACCACGCGATGTTCCGCTCCGGCATGCGCGCGATCCTCGACACCCAGGCCGAGTTCCGTTGCGTGGCCGAGGTCGGCGACGGCAGCGCGGCTGTCGCCGAGACGCTGCGGCTGCGGCCGGACGTGGCCGTGCTGGACGTGCGGATGCCGAAGATGGACGGGCTGGCCGCGACCGAGGCGATCCTGGCCGCGCCGGGCAACCGCACCAAGATCATCGTGCTGACCACCTACGACCACGACGAGTACGTGTACCGGGCGCTGCGGGCCGGGGCCAGTGGCTTCCTGCTCAAGAGCCTGCCGCCGGAGGAGCTGATCACCGCGGTGCGGGTGGCCGCCCGCGGCGACGCCTTGATCGACCCGTCGGTGACCCAGCGGCTGATCACCCGCTTCGCCACGGCCGTCGCGCCGCCGTCCGAGCCGCCGGCGCTGGCCCAGCTCACGCCCCGGGAACGCGAGGTGTTGCAGCTGGTCGCGGCGGCCGACAGCAATGCCGAGATCGCGGCCAAGCTGCACGTCGGCGAGGAGACGGTGAAGACTCACGTGTCGCGGATCCTGGCCAAGCTGGGCTTGCGGGATCGGGTGCACGCCGTCGTCTACGCGCACCTGAATGGACTTGTGCGGGGCCAATAGCCTGGATGGATGCGACCTGAACCCGGGCAGGTACTGCACTTCTCCGAGGATCCCACGATCACCGTCTTCGAGCCGCACGTCGCGGCGACGGCCAAGCACGCCGAGCCCTACGTCTGGGCTGTGGATCATGACCGCGCGCCGGACTACTGGTTCCCGCGGCAATGCCCGCGGGCCATGGCCTGGGCCGAGGAGTCCACGACCGAGGACGACCGGCTGCGCATCATCGGCGACGAGCAGCGGGTGCACGCGGTCGAGTACGGCTGGCTGGAGGCCATGCGGACCGTCGAGCTGTACGCCTACCGGCTGCCGGCGGACCACTTCGAGTCCTTCGGCGGCTACTGTCACGTGTCGACGCGCACCGTCCGGCCGCTAGGCCCGCCGGAACGAGTCGGCGACCTGTTCGCCCTGCACGTGGCGGCCGGCATCCAGCTCCGCGTGCTGCCGAACCTGTGGCCGTTCTGGGACCGGGTGACGGCCAGCTCGCTGGGCTTCAGCGGCACCAGGTTGGGCAACGCCTGCCCACGCGGGCAAGCGCACCCGGTTTTCCAGTCAGAATCCAGATCCATCCGGTCGACATGACGGCTCGGAAACAACACCATCGCAAGCATCGCCGGACAGTCCGGCCGGTGTCAGCTGAGGAGGCGTCCGATGCGCCGCGTGGTGTTCCTGGTACAGCCGCAGGTGTACCTGCTCGACCTGGCAGGTCCCGCCGAGGTGTTCCACACCGCGCGTGACTACGGCCTGCCCTACGAACTGTCCTATGTGGCCGACGAACCCGAGATCATCACCGCCGAGCTGCTGCCGGTGCGGACCTCGACGACGTGGCCGACGTTGTCCCCCAACGACATCATCATCGTCCCGGGGCGACAGTGCGCGACGCTGGAGGACATCGCGCCGAGCGAGCGGGCGCTGGCCATGCTGCGCTCGCACCACCGTCAGGGCGGCATGGTGGTCAGCGTCTGCGCGGCCACCGAGGCGCTCGGCCGGGCCGGGCTGCTCGACGGGCGGCGCTGCGCGACCCACCACCAGCTCCAGGACGAGTTGGCCGCGCGCTATCCGGCGGCCGAGGTCGTGCGGGACGTCCTGTACACAGTGGACGGAAATCTGGCCACGTCCGCCGGGATCGCCAGCGGCATCGACCTGACCCTGCACCTGATCGCCACCTGGCACGGTCCGACCATGGCCGGCCGGATCGCGCGGGCGCTGGTCGTGTACGCCCGGCGCAACGGCCCCGACGAGCAGGTCAGCGCGCTGCTGCGGCACCGCAGCCACCTGTCCGACCTGGTCCACCGGTTGCAGGACGTGATCGACGAGCGCTACACCGAGCCGCTGCGGCTGGCCGAGCTCAGCCGCAAGTTCGGGTGCAGCGAGCGCACCATCACCCGGCGGTTCCGCGACGCCACCGGCCTCACGCCGCTGCGCTACCAGCAGGCGCTGAGGTTGGAGCGGGCCGAGCACCTGATCTCCAGCGGGACGACCGTGGAGGGGGCGGCGCGGGCCGTTGGCTTCTCCGATTCACGGACGCTGCGGGCTCTCCGGGCCGCGGCGCGGGCGGCGGCTAACGCCTGACCCGTTACGACGCCAGGGCGAGGGTGGCCAGCACGACCTCCTCGCCCTGCGTCGTGAAGGCGTCGTCGGAAGCGAGGTGCAGGACCGCGTCGGCGATCTCGTACGGCGGGGTCATGGCGTCGGCGACCACGTAGTTGACCCTGAGTCGGCGGGGTTCGAGCAGCTGAGTCGGTGGATGGGCGACGGCCCGGCCGTTGACGATGACGGTGCCGTTGTCGCGCAGGTGGGGGAGTGCGTCGTGCACCATGCCGGCCTCGGCGAAGACGATGTCGATGCCCCCGAACTTCTCGGCCGCCGCGGCCAGCGACCCCTCCGTCTCCACCCGTGCGCCCGCACGCCGCAGCACCGTCGCGACTGCCGCTTTTGTTGCGCCTGATGCAACGAACGCGGTCTTGCCGGCCAGCTTCATCGCGCCCGATCCTCCATCTGAGTATCAGATTGGGACCCAGAGTACACTGGCCCGCGTGAACGACAGCACCAGGTACAGCGCCGAGAACTGCTCGATCGCCCGCACGCTCCAGATCGTGGGCGAGCGGTGGTCGCTGCTGATCCTGCGTGAGGCGTTCTACGGCAACCGCCGGTTCGAGCAGTTCCAGCGCCGCATCGGCATCGCCCGCAACCTGCTCGCCACCCGGCTGGCCACCCTCGTCGAGCACGGCATCCTCGACCGCCAGAGCTACCAGGAGCCCGGGCAGCGGTCCCGGCACGAGTACCGGCTCACCGCCAAGGGCAAGGAGCTGTACCCCATCCTCGTCGCCCTGCTCGACTGGGGCGACCGGCACGTCGCCGACCCCGAGGGCCCCGCCCTGCTGCTCCAGCACCGCGACTGCGGCGCCCCCGTGCACGCCGAACTCCGCTGCGAGGCCGGCCACGGCCAGCTCGCCCCCCGTGACGTCACCGCTACCCCCGGCCCGAGCGCCCGCCTGCTGCCCTCGGCCTGACCCGCCCCTCGCCCCGCTTCAACCTGGCCGGAATGCCACATGAGCGTCGTTGTTGCCTCCCTGCGGCATGTCCGGACCGCATGTGACGGTAGGTGTGGCGGAGGGTGTTCGGGGTGGGCGCTGAAAGTTGGCTCTCGCCGTGGGGTGGGGGACTGTCTATATTCATCGGACGTCTGTCCGATGGAGGTCCGATGCGGTTCGCCATTGTTGTCGCCGCACACCTGGTAGCAGCCGCTACCACTGCGGGTGTGGCCAGCTATACCTCGGATGTTCTGCACGTTTCGCCTGATGGGCACGGCACGCAGTGCCGGGCCGAGGCGCCGTGCAGCCTGACCACGGGGCGGGATCGGGCCCGGCAGCAGCAGGGTGACGTGGTCGTCGAGCTGAACGGCGGCACGTACCGGCTCACCAGCCCGTTGAGCCTGGGCCCGCAGGATTCCGGCCGGCCGGGGCACGCGGTGGTCTACCGGGCCGCAGCAGGGCAGCATCCGGTGCTGAGCGGCGCGAGCCAGGTGCACGGGTTCACCAAGGTGGACGCGGCGAAGAACATCTACCGGGCCACGGTGCCGAAGGGCACCCAGAGCCGGGACCTGTTCGTGGACGGCAAGCGGGCCCAACGAGCCCGCAGCGCCGCCAACCCGGGCGGCTTCTCCGCCACGGCAACGGGATTCACCACGGCCGACGGCTCGTACGCGAGCTGGACCAACCAGAGCCAGGTGGAGGTGGTCAACGACAACGCCTGGAAGCAGATGCGCTGCCCGCTGGCCTCGATCGCCCGCAACGCGGCCGGCGGCTCGGACCTCACGGTCGACCCGGGCTGCTGGAACAACAACCACAGCAACGTGCCCAACCCGGGTTTCCCGTTCAACGGCGCGGGACTGCCCTCGCTGAGCGGCATCAGCTGGCTGGAGAACGCCTATCAGCTGCTGGGCACGCCGGGCCAGTTCTACCTCGACGGCGCGGCCGGCTACCTGTACTACGTGCCGCGGCCGGGCGAGGACCTGGCCAAGGCGGACGTCGAACTGCCCACGGCGCAACAGCTTCTGGACATCAGCGGCACGCCGGGCCACCTCGCGCCGCTCAACGACAGCGACTGGCGCGCCACCTACACCGGCAGCTGGGGCTATTCGGGCGGCCGGCCGACCGGCGACCTCGGCGCGGACGTGCACTACACCACCACCGACGGCGACGCCTTCAGCTACGCCTTCACCGGCACCGGCATCCAGGTGCTGTCGGAGCTCAACTCCGACGAGGGCACGGTCGACGTCTACGTGGACGGCGCCAAGACCCAGACCGTCAATGCCAGCTCGCCGGAACGTCTTGCCCAGCAGGTGCTCGTGAACGTCACCGGACTGGCCAAGGGGCCGCACACGGTCAAGCTGGTCAAGACCGGCGGGCAGTACATGCTGATCGACGGCATCACGGTCATCCCGGACGTGGTGAACACCGTGCACGACATCACCTTCTCCGGCATCACGTTCGCCGACACCACCTGGAACGCACCCACCGCCGAGGGGTACGTCGACAACCAGGCGGGCGTGCTGTGGGACCCGACCACCCGCTCCCCGATCCGCATTCCCGCCGCCGTGCAGGTGCACCGCGGCCAGCGCATCACCTTCTCCGACGACACCGTGCGCAACCTGGGCACCAGCGGCATCGATCTCGCCGACCAGACCCAGGACTCCACGGTCTACCGCTCCACCGTCACCGACACGTCCGGCATCGGCGTCGTCGTGGGTGAGGTCGACGACTACTACCAGACCCAGACCGCGTTGATGACCAGCGGCAACACGGTGTCCGACAACACGATCCAGTACGTCGGGCAGGAGTTCGCCGACTCCGTCGGCGTTCTCGTCGGCCACAGCCGCAACACCACCCTGTCGCACAACGACATCGGCTACACGCCGTACTCCGGCGTCTCCATCGGCTGGGGCTGGGGTTGGGCGTCGACCTGTGATCTCCAGGCCAAGCAAGGACTTCCGCAGCCCTGCGCGCACGGCACCACCTACACCGGCGGCAACCACGTCGTCGGCAACCACGTGCACAGCGTCATGGGCGAGCTCAACGACGGCGGCCCGATCTACACGCTGGGCGGGCAGGCGTCGCAGTCCGAGTTCACCGGCAACGTGCTCGGCGAGTGCGTCAACGGCTGCAACGCCATCTACCACGACGAGGGCAGCTCGCTGTGGTACACCCACGACAACGTGGTGAAGTCGATCGGCGGCTCGTTGTGGCTCAACCTGTGGACGCCGACCATTCACGACGACAAGATCGTGGACAACTACACCGACACCGGAAACTACAACAACAACGGCACCGACATCACGTTCCAACAGTCCACTGTGGTCGGTGACCAGAACTGGCCGCCGGCCGCCAAGGCGATCATCAACGCGGCCGGGCCGGACACGCCGAAGTCCACCCTGGTCGACGACGACGATCTGCGGATCGCCTACCGTGGCAGCTGGTCGTACCAGGGCGGGCGCAGCTACGGCGACCTGAACGGCAACGTGCACTACAGCCAGCAGGACGGCGCGTCCGCGACGATCACCTTCACCGGCACCGGAATCTCGGTCCTCACCGAGACCAACTCGGACGAGGGGCAGATCGGTGTCACGCTGGACGGCGTGGCCGAGCCTGCCGTGAACGCCAACACCGCGCAGCGCGGTGTGCAGCAGAAGGTGTTCAGCGTCAAGGGATTGACGGCCGGCCAGCACACGCTGACAGTGAGCAGGATCGACGGCACGTACTTCCTCGTCGACGGCTTCCAGATAACGGGCTGACCGTTATGCAGGGAAGGACGCCTTACCTGCGTTCAATGCAGGTAAGGCGTCCTTCCCTGCATTGGTTCAGCTGATCAGAGACAGGGTCACGGCGTCGGCCATGGCCTGCATGCCGGTCGCGTTGGGGTGCAGGCCGTCGCCGGAGTTGTACGGCGGGTTGAGGCTGTGCGGATCGGCCGGGTCGGCCATCGTGTGGTCGAAGTCGACGAAGCCGTCGAAGGCGCCGCTGGTGCGGATCCAGTCGTTGACGGCCTGGCGGATGGCCTCGCGGTCGGTCGGCTCGTTGTCCGGCATGATGGTGCCGCCGATGATCCGCACGCCTGCCTTGTGGGCCTGGGCGATCAGCTGCTGGTAGCCGCCGATCAGGTCGGCAGCGGTCAGCGGGCCGCCGGCGGTGTTGATGCCGGCGTGCAGATCATTGATGCCCTCCAACAGGATCACCGTCTTGACGCCGGCCACGCCGAGGGCGTCGTGCTGGAAACGCTTGAGGGCGCTGATGCCCTGCCAGATGTTGGGCACGTCGGTCAGCACGCGGTTGCCGCCGAGCCCGGCATCGACGACGCCGCGGGGAGTGCCGGCGGCGGCCAGGCGACGGGCCAGGTCGTCGGGCCAGCGCTGGTAGGCGCCGGTCGGTGTGTTGTAGCCGTCGGTGATGGAGTCGCCGAACGCGACGACGGTGCTGCGGGCGGTGCTCGGCACCACGTCCAACCCGGCCAGATAGAACCAGGAAGTCCTTGCCGCGATGTAGTTTCCGTCGGCGTCGTCCCGGCTGTGATCGCCGGTGCGGGACAGGAACGTGGTGTCGAAGGCGTCGGAGTGCCAGGTGGCCGAGCTGGTCGCCGTCGGCAGGAACACGCTGACCAGCAGGTTCTGGCCGGCGCCGACGGTCATCGGGATCGGGTCGCTGACCGCCTCGGCCCCGGCGGCGATGGTCGGCGTCTTCGACCGGGCGAAGGTGACGGTGTGGTGGGTGCCGGCGACCGCGGTGGCCATGGTGCTCTGCACGGCCACGTCCACCGCCCCGACGGCCAACGGCGTGGTGCCGCGCAGGTTGGACAGGGTGATCCGCGGCGAGGTGCCGGCGATGCTGCTGTGCACCACCATGCGAATGGTCTGGTTGGTGAAGTTCGGACCACCGATGGTCATGCTCGGGGCCCACGAGGCCAGCCGCGGGGCGGCCGCGCCCGACGCCGGGATCGCGCCGGCGGCCAGCGTCGTCGCGGCCACCAGGGCCACCAGCACAGGTCTTCTCATCACGGGCTGCTCCACTCGGCACGTCGCTGTGGCGGGTGGGGTGACCATACCCTCAGACATCGGATCTAAGCAGCGTCAGGACCGCGATTTCTGCTCCGAAAACCGGTAGTCATCGGAGCAATTCAGCCCGGCGTGTTCAACAGCTGGGCGATCTTGGTGTCCGCCGCGGCCGTCGCCTCGGTGACGGTGGCGCGGCCGTTGTAGATCGACTCGAGCATGTCCTGGATCACGTTCGCGTTGTCCACCGCCGACCAGCGCGTGGACAGCGGCGTGAACCAGCTCTTGCCGGCGGCGGTCAGCTCCACCGCGGTGACGCCGCTGACAAAAGTGGACAAGCCGGTGCTGTTCGGCACCAGGCCGCTCTGGCCGAGCAAGCCCTCGTACTGGGTGCCGGTCAGCAGCCGGATCCACTGCGCGGCCAGATCGACGTGGTGACTGGCCGTGGGCACGACCAGATTGGAGCCGCCGAGGAACACCGGCATCGGCCCGGCGGACCCGGGCATCGGGAACACGCCCAGCTGCTCACCCAGCGTGGGGTACTTCTTGGCCACGGCGCTGGCGGTCACGCCCTGATCGATGATCATCGCGGCCCGGCCGCTGCCCAGCGCGTCGACGTCGCTGGTCTCGTCCTTGTCGGCCGGCGCGCGGGAGACCTTCGCCACGAAGTCGGCCCAGCTGTGCAACCCGGCCCGCGACTTGGGCGACGACAGCGCGCCGGCCCATTTCCCGTCCTGCTGCGTGGCGATGGCGCCACCGGCGTCGAGGACGAAGGGCAGGGCGGCGTACTGATAGCGGCCGGGGAAGTACAGCGCGGAGAAGTCGGTGGCCTTGTTGGCGTTCATCAACTTCACCGCGTCGGCCTGCAACTGGGCCAGCGTGGTCGGCGGATCGCCCAGCCCGGCCTGCTGCCAGAGGTCCTTGCGGTAGATGACGACCCGGTCGCCGCCGTAGTAGGGCACGCCGTAGAGCCGGCCCTGGTAGCTGCCGGCGTCGCGCAGACCGGTCAGCCAGGTGTCGGAGTTCTCGAAATCCTGCTTGCTGAGATCGGCCAGCTTGCCGGCGCTGGCGTAGGCCAGCACGTCGCTGTTGCCCATCTCCATCACGTCCGGCGGCGTCGCGCCGGCCATGCCGGCCTGCCAGCGCGCGTCCCGTCCCGGCCATTCCAGCGTGGTCAGCTTCACCTGCACATCCGGGTGCAGCGTGTGGAACTGCTGGTCGAGCTCGGAGATGACGTTGTCCGGCGCGCTTTCCTTCATCAACCAGACGGTCAGCGTGGTGGTCGGGCCGGTCGGCGCGGCCGGCGTCGCGGCGCACGCGGTGGTCAGCAGCGCCAGCGCCATGCCCGTCAGACCGAACGCGCGCCCGTGTCTCATATGATCATCCCCCCGCCGGGACCGCCGTTGCGTGGGGACGACAGTGAAGTCGGTTTGACACCGTGTCAATGCCTCCATTCGCGCGGGGCTGGGTATTGTCTACGGCGGTCTGCCGTTGTTGGCTGCCAGCAGCGTGGCGCGCGTTGCTGGTGACATGGTTCGGCGGGCGCATGCGCAGCAGCGCGAACCCATGAACGAGGAGATGGCGTGACCGTCGATGGCCGAGTAGTCGCGGGCCGTTACCGCTTGGGCCGACGGATCGGCAGCGGCGCGATGGGCGTCGTATGGCAGGCGCACGACGAGCTGCTGTACCGCACCGTCGCGGTGAAGCAGCTGTTGCTGCAGCCGGGCCAGAGCGAGGCCGACGCCGAGGAGGCGCGTCGCCGCGCCATGCGCGAGGGCCGGATCGCCGCGCGCCTGCAGCATCCCAACGCGGTCGCGGTGTTCGACGTCGTGGACGAGGGCGACGGCATGCCGTGGCTGGTGATGGAGTACGTGCCGTCGCGCAGCCTGTCCCAGCTGTTGGAAGAGCAGGGCACCCTGGCGCCGCAGGAGGCCGCGCGGATCGGCATGCACGTGGCCAACGCGCTGGCCGCCGCGCACGCCGCCGGCATCGTGCACCGGGATGTCAAGCCCGGCAACGTGTTGCTCGGCGACGACGGCACCGTGAAGATCACCGACTTCGGCATCTCGCGGGCCCAGGGCGACTCGACGGTGACCGCGACCGGCATGCTCGCCGGCACGCCGGCCTATCTCGCGCCGGAGATCGCCAAGGGCCACGACCCGACCCCGTCGTCCGACGTTTTCTCTCTCGGGGCAACGATTTACGCCGCGGTGGAAGGCATTCCGCCGTTCGGTCTCAGCGACAACCCGTTGGCGCTGCTGCACAAGGTGGCATCCGGGCAGATCGACCCGCCGCGCCAGGCGGGACCGCTCACGCAGCCGCTGCTGTCGCTGCTGTCGGCCGAGCCGACCGAGCGCGTGACGATGATCCGCTGCCGGGACGCGCTGGGTGCGGTGGCCGCGGGCCAGCCGGCGCCGCCGATGCCGATCCCGCAGCAGGCGCACATGCCGACCGTGGCGACGGCCGCGCAGCGTCCGATGCCGATGGCCACCCGGCTCGACCAGCGTCCGCCGGTCGGCGGCGCGCCGCGGGCCACCTCGACCACCGCCATGCCGCCCGTTCGGTCGAAGGGGCCGCAGCAGCCGGGCGGCATGAAGCGCGGCCCGCTGATCGGCATTGTCACGGCGGTTGTCATCGCGGTGATAGTCGGCGTGATCGTCGTGATCAACCATGGCGGCAGCAACAACGCGGGCGGCTCGGACGGCACCGGCGGCTCGACCGGTGGCGGCGGCTCCACGACCACCACGAACCCGCCGGCCGCCACGTCCATCTCCCGCGCGCCGATCACCGCGTCGCCGGACTCGGCCACCCTGCAGAAGACGGTCACGGACTTCTTCGCCCAGCTGCCGGGCAACGCCGAGAACGCGGCCACCGCCTACCTCAGCCCCGACTTCCAGGGCGGCAAGGACGCGTTCGTCAGTCAGATGAGCAAGGTCAAGTCGGTGCAGCTGGAGAACCTGCGGGAGAGCCAGCCGTTCTTCTTCGAGGCCGACGAGCACCTGGTCGGCAAGGACGGCAGCAAGACCGTGCAGACGGTGGGCATCGTGCTGCACTGGGTCGTCCACGACCTGTGGATCACCCGGGTGACCCCGGAGGGCGCGGCGAAGCCGGAGAGCTGACTCCTGAAGCTGGGAAGGCGTCTTTCCTCCACTCCCAGTGGAGGAAAGACACCTTCCCAGCATCGGGGCGCGGGTTCAGGCCGGCAGCACGGCCTCGACCGCGGCGACCAGGCCGGCGTCCTCGGGCTCGGTGCGGGGGCGGAACCGGCCGACCACCTTGCCGCCCGGCGCGACCAGGAACTTCTCGAAGTTCCACTGCACGTCGCCGGCCTCGCCGTCGGCATCGGCGGTCTGGGTCAGCTCGGTGTAGAGCGGGTGCCGCTCGTCCCCGTTGACGTCGATCTTGGACATCATCGGGAAGGTCACGCCGTACGTGGTCGAGCAGAAGCTCTGGATCTCCTCGGCGGTGCCCGGCTCCTGCCCCATGAACTGGTTGCAGGGCAGCCCGACCACGGTGAAGCCGCGGTCGGCGTAGCGCTCGTGCAGCCGCTCGAGGCCGGCGTACTGCGGGGTCAGGCCGCAGCGGGAGGCCACGTTCACCACGAGTAGCGCTTTGTCACCGAGCGCGCCCAGGGTGGTCGGCTCGCCGCCGAGTGTGGTCAGCTGAAGATCCAAGATGCTCATGGATCAAGCCTAGACGGGGGATCGGCATGGCTGAGTTGCACGAGCTGTCGGCACTGGAACAGGCCGCGGCGGTCCGGTCGCGGACGGTGAGCCCGGTGGAGCTGGTCGAGCACCACCTGGACCGGATCGCGCGGCTGGACGGCGTCCTGCACGCCTTCGTGACAACGACCCCGGAGCTGGCCCGTGCGCAGGCCAAGGCGGCCGAGCAGGCGGTCGTCAGCACGCCGGCCGACGAGCTGCCGCCGCTGCACGGCGTGCCGACGGCGATCAAGGACCTGTCGGTCACCCGGGACGCCCCGACAGCCTTCGGCTCGCGGGCGCTGCTGGGCTTCCAGTCGCCGCTGGACGCCGACGTCGTGACGGCGCTGCGCCGGGCCGGCCTGATCAGCCTGGGCAAGACCGCGACGCCCGAGTTCGGGCTGACCGCGCATTCACGGACCGAGTTCGGCGAGGAGCCGCGGACGCCGTGGGACCTTGGTCACTCGGCCGGCGGCTCCAGCGGCGGGGCCGGGGCGGCGGTGGCCGCCGGGCTGGTGCCGATCGCCCAGGGCAGCGACGCCGGCGGCTCGATCCGCATCCCGGCCAGCGTGTGCGGGCTGGTCGGGCTGAAGCCGTCCTGGGGGCGTGAGTCGGGCGGCCCGACCGCGCCGGACGCCGCCCAGCTGTCCGTACGTGGCGTGCTGACCAGGACCGTCCGTGACTCCGCCGCCGGCCTCGACGCCCTCGTCGCGCACAAGTCGGGCGGGCTGGTGCCGCTGCCCCGGCCGGACGGGACCTACCTGGCCCAGGCCGACCGGGACCCCGGCCGGCTGCGGATCGGCCGGTTCACCGCCGCGCCGAGCGGCGTCGACGTGGATCCGGAGTGCGTGCGGGCCGTCGACGTCGCCACCGAGCTGCTGGCCGCCGCCGGCCATGACGTCGAGGAGATCAAGCCGCCGGCCGGGCCGGAGTTCACCGACCTGTTCACGAAGATCTGGGCGTTGAAGGCCGCAGGCGCGCCGGTGCCACCCGGCAAGGAGTCGCTGCTCCGACCGGTCACGCGGATGCTCCGGGAGCTCGGCGCCGGTATCAGCGGGGCGGCGGCGCTGGGGTTCCTGGGTGCGATGCAGGCCGCCGCGCGGGCCGTCATCGACCGGACCGCCGCCTACGACGTCGTGCTCTGCCCGACGCTGTCACTGGCGCCCCGGCCGGCCGGCTGGTTCACCGACGGCGACGACCCGGCCGTCGAGTTCGAGCGGACCATGCAGTTCGTGGCCTTCACGCCCCTCCAGAACGCCACCGGGCAGCCGGCGGTGTCGCTGCCCGTGCACTGGACCGCCGACGGCCTGCCGATCGGCGCGATGCTGGCCGGGCGTCCCGGCGACGAGGCGACGCTGATCTCGGTCAGCGCCCAGCTGGAGGCGGCCAGCGGCTGGGTGTCGCGGTGGCCCGAACTGCCGATGCCCTAGCCGAGTCGAAGATCAACTTTCCCTGGGATCCCCCAAGACTCAATTCTACTCGGCGAACCTGGCAGGCCGGGTTCAGCGAGTGGTCACCGTCCGGGCCTCGGGACGGCGGGGCCACGGCCGGCCGGCGGGGGGACGCTGCGAGCTGGGGCGGTTCGGGGTGCGCATATCACAACTCAACTTCGGGCGGCGGTGGACCAGGCCTCGGTGAGGGCCTGGGTGAACAGCTCGGTGGGCTGCGCGCCGGAGACGCCGTAGCGCATGTCGATGACGAAGAACGGCACGCCGTTGGCGCCGAGCCGGGAGGCCGCGGCGGCGTCCTCGGCGACGGCGTCGGCGTAGCGGTCGGACTCCAGCACGGCGCGGACCTCGGCCTCGTCCAGCCCGACCTCGACGGCCAACGTGACCAGGGACTCCCGGGAGAAGACGGAGCGCCGCTCGGTGAAGTGGGCCCGGAACAGGCGCTCGACCATGGCGTCCTGCAAGCCGACCGACGCGGCGAGGTGCACGACGCGGTGGGCGTCAGAGGTGTTGCCGATGTGCAGGCCGTCCATGTGGTACTCGAGGCCCTCGGCCGCGGCGGTCTGCTCCATCTTGGCTTCCATCGCGGCGGCCTCGGCGACGGCCATCCCGTACTTGCGGGACAGCATCTCGGTGGACAGCTCGGTGTGCCCGGCCGGGTAGGAGGGGTCGAGCTGGAAGGAGTGGTGCACGACCTCGACCTGGTCCCGGTGCTCGAACCCGGCGAGCGCCTGCTCGAACCGCGCGCGGCCGAGGTAGCACCACGGGCAGATGATGTCGGACCACACGTCGACGCGCACCACAACTCCTCAAGCTCGGACAATCTCTAGTTGGAGCGACGCAATCCGAGCGAGTTTTGTTCCATGGCGGCCAGCTCGCCGATCACCCGACGACGGCCCTTGCGCCAGTCCCCGGCCGGATCGTCGCTGACCAGGGCCAGCGACCGCGCCGGCAGCCGGGTCAGCGCCCGCAGCGCGAGCAGGTCGTCGCCGCCGTCCAGCTGCCCGATCCGCCGCGCGGCCGCGGCCGACCGCGCGTAGCGGATACGCGGCGGCAGCCAGAGCAGCAGGGCGAACAGCACGGGCGCGAGCACGAGTGCCACGGGCACCCAGAACGCCAGGCTGTCGGCGATGTCGATCTCCCCGTTGCCGGCGTTGACCAAGGTGGACCCGGCATTGGTGCCGGTGCCGAGGGCGTTGGCCAGCTGCTCGCCGACGAACGGCACTTTGCCGGCGCTGGCCGCGGCGTCACGGAAGGTGTCGCGCAGGCCGCCGCCGGCGTTGACGAGCCCGTCGCCCGGACCCCGTAATCGGCTGACCGTGTCGTGGACCTGGACACCGAGCCAGATCCAGCCGCCGATCCAGGCCAGCGCGACGACATCGGCGAGCACCTGCCACAGGAACCGGCTCGGCCGATCCGCGTACCACTTCACCCTCGTCCTCCCGACGCCGTCAATTCGTGGGCGAACCGGAAGTCTCTTGCTGGATCTGGGTGCTGGTGCTCTCGGGTGTGGTGGTCGGCTGGGCGGTCGTCGTGGTCGGCACGGTGGTGGTCGGCGGATCCTGGGTCGTGGTGGGCTGGGTGGTCGTCGTCTCGTCGGTCGTGGTGGTCGTTGCCGAGGTCGACTCGGTGGTCGAACCATTGCTACTAGTCGAATGGTTACTATTCACCACGGGCGCGATGCGGTCCGGCGCCGGGGAAGTCGTGGTCGCCGACGGCGGCGCGGCGGGGTTGTGTCCGGGGTGGCCGGTCGGCGGAGACGTCTGCAGCAGCAACACCATCACGCCGACCACGGCGGCCAGCACGAGACCGCCGACGGCCATCGGGGCCCGGCGTCGATGCGGCGGAGCGGGTTCCACCGGGGGACCCGGCTGCATCGGCACGGTCCTCTGCACGAGCGGGGAGCCGCTCAGCGCGGTGAAGATCTCGTCCGGCTCGGGACGGCCGAGCGGATCCTTGTCCAGCAACCGGATCAGCAGCGGGGCCAGCCAGTCGGCCCGCACCGGCGTCGGCAGCGGATCGGTCAGCGTGGAGGTCATGGTGGCCAACGGATCCGTGCGATCGAACGGCACGATCCCTTCTACAGCAGCGTAGAGCGTCACGCCGAGGGACCAGTAGTCCGACGCCGGCCCGCAGGCCAGCCCGCGCAGCCGCTCCGGCGCCATGTAGGCCGGCGCGCCGACCAGCGTGCCGGCGGCGGTCAGGCTGGCGTCGCCATCGGCGCTGGCGATACCGAAGTCGGCCAGGTACGCCCGCCCGCCGGCGTCCAGCAACACGTTGCCGGGCTTGACGTCCCGGTGCAGCACGCCGCTGTCGTGCGCCGCCCGCAGCGCGGCCAACAGGTCGAGGCCGATCTCCGCGGTCCGGTCCGGGGACAGCGGACCCTCCTCGGCGATCACGTCGGCCAGGGTCCGCGACTCCACGTGCTGCATGACGATCCACTGCCGGTCGTCGTGCTCCACCACGTCGTAGACGGTGACGACGTTCGGGTGCACGATCCGGGCCGCGGTGCGGGCCTCCCGCAGCACGCGCTCACCCTGACCGGTGACCTCCTTGACCGCCACCTCGCGGCCCAGCAGCAGGTCCCTGGCCAGCCACACCACGCCCATTCCACCCGCGCCCAAGGTTCTGACCAGGGCGTATCTCCCGGCCACTGGCGGCGGCGGCGAAGCTTCGCTAGGACTCACGGCGGGTGGGTACCCCCGTTCACCCGGGAGCAATCGGGTCGTCATTGACTGCCCGAGTTGCCGATGCGTAAGTTCGGCGAACTAACTAAGCCATATGGAGGTCGACGTGGCCGCGGACCCGACACGGGCGGACAGGTTCAGCTTCGGCCTGTGGACGGTGGGCTGGCGGGCCAACGACCCGTTCGGCGAGCCGACCCGGCCGGCGCTCGACCCGGTGGAGTCCGTGCACCGGCTGGCCGAGCTCGGCGCGTGGGGCGTGTCCTTCCACGACGACGACCTGATCCCGTTCGGCGCCGACGACGCCGTGCGCGAGGAGCGGGTGCGGCGTTTCCGCAAGGCGGTCGACGAGGCCGGGCTCACCGTGCCGATGGCGACCACGAACCTGTTCACCCATCCGGTGTTCAAGGACGGCGGCTTCACCAGCAACGACCGCTCGGTGCGGCGTTTCGCGCTGCGCAAGGTGTTGCGCAACGTGGATCTGGCGGCGGAGCTCGGCGCGAGCACGTATGTGTTGTGGGGCGGGCGAGAAGGTTCGGAGACCGACGCGGCCAAGGACGTCCGGGCGGCGTTGGACCGCTACCGCGAGGCGATGAACGTGCTCACCCAGTACGTCGTCGACCAGGGCTACGACCTGCGCTTCGCCATCGAGCCCAAGCCGAACGAGCCGCGTGGCGACATCCTGCTGCCGACCATCGGCCACGCGTTGGGCTTCATCTCCACGCTGGAGCACGAAGAGCTGGTCGGCGTGAACCCGGAGGTCGGGCACGAGCAGATGGCCGGGCTGAACTTCGTGCACGGCATCTCGCAGGCGTTGTGGCAGGACAAGCTGTTCCACATCGACCTCAACGGCCAGCGCGGCCCCCGCTACGACCAGGACCTGATCTTCGGCCACGGCGATCTGCTGTCCGCCTTCTTCCTGGTGGACCTGTTGGAGCAGGCCGGATACGAGGGCCCGCGGCACTTCGACTACAAGCCGCTGCGCACCGAGGACATCGACGGCGTGTGGGCCAGCGCGGCCGCGAACATGCGCACCTACCTGCTGCTCAAGGAGCGGGCCGCGGCCTTCCGGGCCGACCCGGAGGTGCAGGAAGCGCTGCGGGCGGCCAAGGTCGACGAGATCCTGCTGCCCACGCTGTCCCGCCGCGAGACCGTGGCCGACCTCCGCGCCTCCGACGCGGAGTTCGACCCGGACGCGGTAGGGGCCAGGGGCTACGGCTTCGTGCGCCTGTCGCAGCTCGCGTTGGAACATCTCGTGGGGGCGCGGCCGGTCTGATCGGCCTTGCCGGGCGGTTGCCGCGGTTTTTCCGATGAATCACCGCCTGCCGGGCCGTCAAGATCAACCTCGCGATTTCCTCGCCGGCCGGGTATTTCGGCCGGGGAGGAATTCCCCGGCGTTTCGAAACAATTGGCCGGTGGCGCCGGACCACCGGGGTGAGTGGTCCTCAAGGGCCCGCGCGCTGGGCCGGGTGCCGGGCCGACCGATCACCCGACCACCGGCCAACCGTGGGCCGATGGGTGCCCTTTGCTCTACAGAACTTCACCGTCCGGCAACGATCGTGCTTACATCGTCGACGGTGGTGTAGGAGCCCCTGCGCCACTCACCCTAGGTGTCCTCAGGGGGTGTCGCGTGGTCACGACTCGTCGAGGTCAGATCGTCGCCATTTCCGGGACCGTTAGGGCAGCCCTTAGGTATCCTTCACCGCCTGATGGCGGCGGCCCTGATAAGCAGTGGGTCGCAGCCAGACGCGAGAGGGAAGGCGGTCTGCCCTGAACCCGGATCGGAGGCTCGTCTCCGCCGGCGCGGCACCGGATCCGTCCATACAGGACACGAACGGCGCACCCGCGATCGGCCGGGTCCTGCTCGGCCGGACCGACGAGCTGGCCCAGCTGGAGGCCAAGGCCGACCTCGCGGTCGCCGGGCGGGGCCAGGCGGTGGTGCTGCGCGGCCCGTCGGGCATCGGCAAGACGCAGCTGCTGCGCACCGCCGAGCAGCGCTTCGCGGCGCGCGGCATGCGGGTGTTACGGGCCGAATGCGCCGAGGTGAGCAGTGGTTCCGGCTATGCCGGCGTGCGCGCGCTGTTCGCCGGCATCGATCAGGACCTGGTGCAGGGCGCGGCCCGCTGGGCCCGCGCCGCGCTGACCCCGACCGACGACGGCGACCGGCCCAGCGGCGGATATGCCGTGCTGCACGGCCTTTACTGGCTTGTAGTAGGTCTGTCGAGCGAGCAGCCGCTGGCGCTGATCGTGGACGACGGCCACTGGTGCGACAACTCCACGTTGCGCTGGCTGGATTTCCTGTTGCGCCGGGCCGACAACCTGCGTCTGCTGGTCGTCGTCGCGCAGCGCAGCGGCGTCGAGGGCGGCGAGCTGCTGACCCAGCTGACCACGCACGAGAGTTGCGGCACGGTCGAGGTTCGCCCGCTGGCCGCCGACGACGTCGTCGACCTGATCGCCGCCGGCCTTGACGAGGTGCCGGCGCCGTCCTTCGTCGAGCGCTGCACCGATGTCAGTGGTGGAAACCCGTTGCTGCTCTCCCGGCTGCTGGGTGAACTCCGGCGTAACGGCGTGCAGCCGGACGCCGCGAGCGCCGACCTGGTGCAGGAGATGGGCCAGGACGTGCTGACGGCTTCGGTGGTGGCCGCGCTGTCCAAGCAACCCGACTACGTCACCGAAGTCGCCCGCGCGGCCGCGCTCGTCGGCACCGATCCGCCGCACCGGGTCGCGGCGCTGTGCCGGGTGCCGGTCCGCTCCGTGGTCACCGCGCTGCACCTGCTGGCCCGCTGCGACGTGCTCGACGAGGACCGCAAGGTGTTCGTCCACGACCAGGTCCGAACCACCATCCTGGCCGGGATCTCCGCGGCGGAGCTGCACGCGACCAGGGCACGGGCCGCGCGGCTGCTCAGCGACGAGGGCGAGCCGGCCGAGACGGTCGCCGGCCACCTGTTGCTCACGCCGGTCGACGAGCCGTGGATGCCGTCGGTGCTGCGCGATGCCGCCACGAGCGCCAACCGGCGCGGCTCGGCCGAGGCGGCCATCGGCTACTTGCAGCGAGCGTTAGGATCCAAATGGTTGGACGTCGACACCAGGACCAGGCTCCAGATCGACCTGGCCGGCCTGCTCGCGCAGGTCGACCCGGCGAGCGCGCTGCCGGCGCTGCGCGAGGTGCTCGGCCGGGTGTCGGATCCCCGTGAACGCGCGCCCGTCGCCGCCCTGTTCGCCCGCGCCGCGCAGCCGGTGTACTCCTCGCAGGAGGCGGTGGAACTGCTCGTCGAGGTGATCGACCAGCTGGACGCGGTGATCGGGCCCGAACCCGGTCCGGCCGACCAGGAGCTGCGCATGCTCGCGGAGAGCGCGCTGCTGATGTCGGCCACCGACGAGTGCTCCACGCTGCCGCTGGCCACCGCGCGAGCCCGGGCCATGGCCGATCCGCCCGGCCACACCGGCACGGAGATGCTGACCCTGTCGCTGATGGCCATGCTGTCGGCGTTCGAGGGCGGTTCGGTGGACACCGTGCTGCGCCGCGCTCGTACGGTCATGGACACACCGGACGTCTCGGTGGACGGCCTGACCTTGCTGGGCGCCTCGCTGGCCTTCGAGATGGCCGGCGAGATCGACTCCGCGCTGGCCGGCCTGGAGCGCACGCTGGCCGAGACGCGGCGGCGGGCCGAGCCGGTGATGCACGTGATGGCGTTGGGCTTCCGGGCCGTGATGCAGCGACGGCGCGGGGAACTGGCCGAGGCCGCCGCCGACGCGCAGACCGCGGCCGACGTCGCCGGCGCCGAGTTGCCGGGCCTGCTGCTGACGCTGCCGCAGATCGCGCAGGCGGGCGTGTTCGCCGATCTGGGCCAGCCCGATCGCGCGCTGGAGCTGCTGGGGCAGGTCGTTCGGCCGCGGTACGAGGAATTCGGCTGGGAGTGGTACAACTACGCGCTCGTGCGGGCCAAGGTGTCGCGGCAGCTCGGCGATCTCGATGGCGCGCTGGAGATGCTGCTGCGCTGCGAGCGCAGCATCGACGACGCCGGCATCACCAACCCGATGTACGTGCTGTGGTGGCCGGAAGCCGTGGACATCCTGGTGGAGCTGGGCCGCCGCGACGAGGCGGCCGAGCTGGTCGAGCGGATGAGCGGCGCCGTGCAGCAGCGATGGCCGATTCCCAAGGCGGCCGGCCTGATCGCGTTGGTCACCGGCATCGTGGCCGAGGATCCGCGGCACGCGGTGGCCCCGCTGACCGCCGCGGTGGAGCGGCTGGAAGCCTGCGGCGCGATGCCGGACCGCATCCGTGCCGGGCACCGGCTGGGGCAGGCACTGCTGCGGACGGGTGATGTCCGGCAGGCGCGGCAGGTGTTGCGCGCGACGATGGACGTCGCCACCCGTGCCGGCGAACGCGCCGAGCTGGCCGAGATCGGCAAGCTGGTGGTGGAGGCGGGCGGCCGGGTGCGCAAGCACACCGACTCGCCGATGGACGCGTTGACCGGCAGCGAGCGGAGGGTGATCGCGATGGCCGCCGAGGGCCTGAGCAACCGGGCCATCGCCGAGTCGCTGTTCGTCGCGCTGCGCACGGTCGAGGTCCACCTCACCAGCTCGTACCGCAAGCTCGGCGTGTCCGGGCGGGCCGAGCTGACCGCGATGCTGCGAGCCGAGCGGTAAGCCGGTGTCCCGCGCCCCGGCTTTCGCGGACAGCCTCGTCGATCGCCAGATCGAGGTTGCGCTGCTGCGAGCGGTGGTGGCGGGTGCGGGCGACGGACGATCCGCGGTGGTCACCGTGGAGGGCCCGCCGGGCATCGGGCGCACTGCTTTGGCCGCGTGCGCCGACACCATGGCCACCGACGCCGGTGTACGCGTCGTGCACGCCACCGGTTCGCCCAGCGAGGCCGAGACGCCGTTGGGCGTGGTGGCGCAGCTGATGGCCCCGGTGCTGCCGCCGGACAGTCCACAGTGGAACGCGCTGCGCACCGGGGCCGGGCCGGCCGCGTTGGGGCAGCTGATCCGCGAGTTCCTGGCCCCGGCACGGCAGCGGCCGCTGCTGGCCATTGTGGACGATGCGCAATGGGCCGACCCGGAGTCGTTGCGCTGGCTGCAGGGCGTGGCTCGGCGGATGACCGGCACACGGTTGGTGTTGCTGCTGACCGCGCGTTCCGGGGCCGACCTGGCTATCGCCGCCACCCACCAGCTGCGGCTCGCGCCCCTGGATCCGGTGGCCGTGCGGGCCGTGCTGGAACGGGAATTCCCCGAGGGCGTGGGGGAGACCTTCGCGGAGGTGGCGGCCGAGACCAGTCGCGGCAACCCGGCCGTGTTGCGATCGGTGCTCGGCCGCCTGAGCGCACAACGGGTTCAGCCCACCGACAAGGCCGTTCCCCAGCTGCGCGAGGCGGTTGCCGAGGCGACCAGCGACCTGGTCTCCCGTACGATCGACGGTCTGCCGGCCGAACTGGTGTTGTTGTTGCGGGCCATCGCCATCTGCAACGGCATCCTCGACTTCGACCTCGTGTGCACGGTCGGCGGCCTGCACTCCTGGTCCGCGCCGCGAGCCCGGGCCATGCTGCACAACGCCGGCCTGACCACCGGCGGCCCCCGGCCGGTGCTGGCGGCGTGGGTCTCGGCCGATCGGCTGCTGGCCGGAATGCCGGTGGCCCAACGTGAATCGATGCACGTCCACGCCGCCCGTCTCGGCCACCTCAGCGCCGCCGACGACACCGGGGTGGCGACAATCTTGTTGGGCACCAAGGCGATCGGCGAGCCGTGGGTGGTGGACGTGCTGCGCCGCGCCGCCGCCTGGCACCACCTGGCCGGCGACACCGCGTCCGCCACCAAGCTGCTGTCCCGGGCCGCCCGCGAAACCGGTGATCCCGTCGCGCACGCCAAGGTTCTGCTGGAGCTGGGCGAGATCGAGCTGCTGGAGAGCACCGAGGCCGCCGATCGGCACCTGGGCCAGGTGATCGTGGCCGACGGCGGGCCGGAGATCGGGCCGCTGCGGGTGCGCGCCGCCGACCTGCTGTTCGCCCGTGGCGCCGGCATGTTGGTGCGGCGGCTGACCGCGACCGCGTACCGCAGCCACCGGCTGGACCAGGAATCCACCGACCAACTGCTGGGCCTGCACTGGCTGGCCGAGGACGACGCGGCCATGCCGATCAGCCTGGACGGCCCGGCGCTGCTGGCCGAGTCGCCGGAGAACCCGACCCAGGCCGGCGTCGCCGCGTGGCACCTGGCGTCGTCCGGCAAGCACATCGAGCTGTGCAAGGTGTTGGCGCGCAAGGCGATCGGTGGCGACGGGCCGGTCGGCGCACGGACCTGCGCGGCGTGGGCACTGGCCGTGGCCGACGAACTAGACGAGGCCAGCGCGTCCCTGCGGGCGTTGCTGGGAACCCTGCGGCTGCCGGCCGACCGCGTGCTGGCGGCGTACGCCTGGAGTTCCTACGCCGACCTGTTCGCCCGCAACTTCGATCTCGACGCCGCCGACCGTGCCCTGGGCACCGCCCTGGAACTGCTCCCGCTGGACTGCTGGCACCCACGGGTGTCGCCCAGCCTTGTTGCCGCGCAAGTGCTGCTGTCCCTGGCCCGCGGCGAATTCGATGCGGCGCAACGGATCGCCCGTGACCACCCGGCCCCGACCGGCCTGCCCGACGGCATGACCTGGCCGCACCTCCTGTACGCGCACGGCCAGCTCCGGCTGGCCGCCGGCGACCACGAGCAGGCCGCCGCCATGATGCTGGAGTGCGGC
>DATJJB010000100.1:0-32507 GCA_035492655.1 Kutzneria sp.
GGCCCGATACCGGTCCAGTGCGGCCCTCAGCGCCTGGTCGGCCTCGGCATACCGGCCGAACCAGATGTACGTCCGCCCCAGCTGGCAGTGCGCGAACGCCTGCTTGCGCTCGTCGCCGAGCCGGTCGGCGGCGGCCAGCGCCGATTCGAGCGCGGCCAGCTCGTCGTGCCAATGTCCTTGCATCTCAAGGAAAAGATGGGTCCACCGGACGAGGTCGCACACCTCGTGGTCGTACGCGGGTGGCTGCCGCACGGCCGACAGCAGGACGCGGCGCTCGGCCTGGTACCACGCGAGGGCCTGCTTGTGGTCGGCGATCGGCTCGGGCTCGGTGCCGGGCCACAGCGGCGTCGGGGTCGGCGGCACTTCGCGCCGTGGACCGAGGAAACCCTCGGCGTGGTAGGCGGTGCGCGAATAATGGCCGAGCAGACGACGCAGCGCCGCCTCCCGATCGGCCGGGGACTCCTCGGCCGCGGCCAGCTCGGCGGCGTAGGCGCGGAGCAGGTCGTGGCAGGCGTAGCGACCGGGCACGGTCTCGGCGATCAGGTGGGCCTGCGTGAGCTCGGCCAGTACCGGCCGGATCCGGCCGGCGGGCGTGGCGGCCAGGCTGGCCGCCGCCGCGGTGCCGATGTCGGGGCCGGGATGCAGGCCGAGCAGCCGGAACAGGCGGGCGGCCGGCTGGCTCAACCGCCGGTAGGACCAGGAGAACACAGCGCGCGGATCGGTGGCCGGGTCGGTGCCGGCGAACTCGTCGAGGCTGCCTCGGGCGTCCCGCAGCTGCGCGGCGAAGGTGTCAAGGCCGAACGTCGGCTGAGCCGCCGCGCGGGCGGCCAGCACGGCCAGCGCCAGCGGCAGGCAGGCGCACAGGTCGATGATCTCCCGCACGGCGGCCGGTTCCGCGGCGATCCGGTCGGCGCGCAGCCGGGCACGGAGCATCTCCAGCGACTCGGCGTCGTCGAACAGGCCGACCTCGATCAGATGCGCGCCCGCCGCGGCCAGACCGGTCAGCTGATGGCGGCTGGTCACCAGTACCAGGCAGTCGGGTGCGCCGGGCAGCAGCGGGCGCACCTGCTCCGCGTCATGGGCGTTGTCCAGCAGGATCAGCATGCGCCGCTTCGCCAGCTGCGTCCGGTACAGGCCGACCTGGGCGTCCAGGCTGTTCGGGATCCGGTTCGGCGGCACGTCGAGCGCTTCGAGGAAGCCTCGCGTCGCTTCGACGGCCGTGACCGGCGACCCGGCCGGGTCGAACCCGCGCAGGTTCACGTACAGCTGGCCGTCGGGGAACCGATCGCTGACCGCGTGGGCCCAGTGCACGGCCAACGTGGTCTTGCCGACACCGGCCGTGCCGGACAGCACGACTGTCCTGGTGGCCGTCGACTTCTCGGCGAGGAGGCTGTCCAGGCGGCGCAGTGCCGTGGCCCGGCCGGCGAAACCGGGGATGTCCGGCGGCAGCTGGGCCGGCGCCGTCACGGCGGCCGGGCGGCTCGCGGCCGGGAGTTCGCCGCGCAGCAGAGCGCTGTGCAGATGCCGCAGCTCAGGCCCGGGATCGGCGCCGAGCTCGTCGGCCAGCCGCCGCCGCACCACGGCGTAGCGGTCGATCGCCTCGGCACCCCGCCCGGCCGCGTGCAGCGCGCGGATCAGCAGCACCTCCAGCGGCTCGACCAGCGGATACGCATCGGCAAGAGCGGAGAGCGGGCCGATCACGGCGTCCGGTCGGCCCAACCGCAGTTCTAGACCGGCCCACAGCACGACCGCGTCGAGCCGGTGTCGGCGCCACATCGCGCGCACCTCGTCGACCCAGTCGCCGGACAGCCCGGCCAACGGCGCGTCGGTCCACATCCGCAACGCCTCGGCCACCGCGGCCGCCCGCTCGCTATCGGGCCGGCCGGTGTCCTTGCCGCTATCAACCAATCGAGTGAACCGGTGAAGATCAATGGTGTTCGGATCGACCGTCAGTAGATAACCGGCGTTTCTTCGAGTGATTTCGCCGTCGCCGGCCGCCGCGAGAAGTCGACGAATTCGGCTCAGATGTGAGTAGAGAACGTTGCGCGCCTGCGTCGGGGCCTGCTCGCCCCACACCCGGTCGACCAGGGTTTCCACCGACACCGCGCGCCCGACGTCGACCGCGAGCGCGGCCAGCACCGCCTGCTGCCGTGGGGTTCCGACGTCGAGCGACTCGCCCGCCGACGTCAGCCGAACCTCCCCGAACAGCGTCAGCTCCATCCGAGCCCCCCGGTGTCCACAACGTGGCGGGGGCGATGCTGCCTGCTTCGCAAGGTTGCCGCAAGGTCGCCGGCCAGGCTGTGGCGGAATCGTGAGCCCATGACTTACGACTCGCCGATCAAGCCGTTGTTGGAAAGCGCCGCGTTGGGCCAGGAATCCGCGTGGCGCGAAATCGTCAGGCGGTATTATCCGCTCTTTCTCACGGTGTGCCGGGCGCACGGGCTCGGCGCCGTGGACATCGAAGACGTCACCGGCTCCGTGTGGCTGCGGCTGGTGGCCAACATCGCCCGCATCCGCGAACCGGCCGCGCTGCCCGGCTGGCTGCAGACCACGGTCCGGCACGAGTGCCTGGCGCTGCTGCGGCACAAGAGCCGGCACGTGCCCACGGACCGCACGCTGTTCGCCGACGTCGACGAGCCGCCGGTCGGGACGTCGCTGATCGACGCCGAGCGCCGCGCGGCCGCCCGGGAGGCCATCGAGCAGCTGTCCGACCGCGACCGCACGCTGCTGTCGATGCTGTTCTCCGATCCGCCGACGCCGTACCAGGAGATCAGCTCGACGCTGGGCATCCCGGTCGGCTCGATCGGGCCGACCCGGGCCCGGTGCCTGGCCCGGGCCCGCCGCGTGCCCGCGGTCGCCGCGCTGCTGACCGACCGGTGTGGTCATCACAGAACCTTGACGAGACCGGCCCGTGAGGTCGCCAGCGCGTCGCACATCCAGTTCGAGGTGCCCAGCGCGACCACGGCGTAGTCCTCGCCGTTGCTCGCCTCCGGTTTCGCGGCCAGCCCGCAGAAGCCGGGGGTGAGCGGGTGCCCGCCCGACGGGGCCGTGGTGAGCGGCGGCGCGTCGTACCCGAGCTGCTTGCCCAGGTAGCAGAACCCCACGTCGACCGCGGCCCGGACGCTCAACCGGACGACCACCACCAACCCGACCGACCACGGATTCTTGCTGTCCTGGTAGAAGTCGACGGCCAGGCTGTCGGTCTCGTAGCCGCACTCGAGCCCGTCCTCGGCCTGCAGGAACCGGTCGGCGGCAGCCTTCACGTTGATGTGGAACGCGCTGACGGCGGCCTTGCGCTCCGCCGTCTTCGTCACTTCTCGCTCGGGCACGAGGCCGCTGACCCACCCGAGCAGGCCGCTGAACGGCAGGCACGGGTTCGCTTTCACCGTCGTGTAGCGCTGGCCGGGCTGTGCCGGGTCGAGCCTCGGCAACCACTGCGCGACGCCCGGGCCGGGCTGCCCGCAGCCCGCGGCGGCGGTCCCGCTCGACGCGGCGCCGGCCTTGGGCACCGACGCCGCGTCGGCCGAGTCACTGACGTCCCGGCAGCCGGCCAAGACCAGCACCGCGGGCAGCAGCAGGCCCGCGAACCAGATACTTCTCCTCGTAAGTCGCATGGCCATCAGAGCGAGCACGTTCGCCGCTGATACCTCGTCCATAAGAGAGAACTTTCACCGCTAATCGATCGGACCAGCGGGTCATCCGTTCTGTCCACTGCGACGACACCGCAGGCATGCGCAGAGTCTGGTCGATTCGCGCGGACAGCGCAGGGACGTTCGCGTCCCAGCGACCCTTGTTGTCCGATGACAACCGTCTTCCTACGCTCGCCTTCGCGCAGCCGCCGGCAATCCCGGCGGCGGTGTCCATTGGGGAACGAGGGAGAGTATGAAACGAAGACTGGCCTTCGCACGCTCCACTTTGACCATTGGCGTCGTGATAGCCGCGGTGGCCGCCGGCGTGGCCGCGCCGGCCGCCGTGGCAGCGCCGTCCGGACTGACCAAAAGCGTGCAGGACGTGACAAGTCCGGGCGCTGATCCGGTGCGTCACGCCGACACCCTGAACTGGGTGCTCAGCTACGCCAACAACAGTTCGAGCGGTGCGGCTGCCGCCACCGTCACCGATCCCATCGAGGGCACGCAGGCCTATGTGCCGGGATCGCTCCAGGTGCCGCCGGGCTGGACGCCGTCCTGGTCGACCGACGGCACCAACTTCCAGGGCACCGACCCGGGCGCGGCAACGGTGGCGGTGCGCGCGACCAACCCCGGTGCCCGCGCGGGCGGCACCAACCTGGGCAACATCCTGTTGGCGCCGGTGAAGCCGACGGCCACCGCGACCGGCGGCGACGGCTACTCGCCGATCGTCTACCGCCGCGCGGACGGCACGGTCGAGGCGTGGAACATGTACCACCACCTGTACGCCGCCGCGCCCAAGCTGGTCTGCACGGACCTGACGGCCGGCGCGCCCTGTGCCGGCGGTCCCTGGCCGCGCCCGGTCAACACCGCGCCCGGCCCGCTGGGCTCGGGCGCCACCGGCGACATCGCCACCACGCTCACCCCGCAGTACGTGCAGGATCCGGGCCGGCCCGGCGTGGTGTACTACGCCGCCACAACCGGCTCCTCCGTCGGCGTCGGCTGCCTCGACCTGGGCGCGCGGGCCAACTGCGGCTACTTCCCGCTGACCACCAGCGCGTACGGACTCGCCGGCCTGGTCACCACCGGCGGCAACCTGTATGGCTTCGGCACCAACGGCCAGGTGCTGTGCCTGAACATCGCCTCGCAGTCGCCATGTGCCGGCCAGCCGTACGCCCCGGTCGTGCCGGCCAACAACAACGGCCCCGGGGGCCTCTACATGGGTTCGTTGGCCGTGGCCGGCGGCAAGGTGTTCGGCTCGTCCTCGCCGGGCGGCCCGGTGGTGCTGGGCTGCTTCGACCCCGCCACCGCTACCGCCTGCGCCGGCTGGGCCAGCCCGCACACCGTCGCGCCGAGCGGCAACTCGTACAACGCCTACACCGCCTACGACACCGGCAACAACGCTGTCGGCGCATGTTCGACGACGGCCGGCAATCCCACGTCGACCACGACCTGCTACAAGATCGACGGCACCTCGTTGGCCGCACCGACCGTGTTCAACGGCCTGAACAGCCAGCTGGTCTTCAATCCGGAGAACGCCCTCGGCCCGGACGGGCATCTGCGCGGCTACACCGGCATCTGGGGCGGTTCCGTCGCCGGCGCCACCGTGTGCTACGACTGGACGGCCGCCGCCGCGTGCGCCGGATTCCCTTTGCCAGCAACCCATCCCTCGGCCAACGGCGGTGCGACGCGGGACTACGGGTACGCCTACGACCCGACCACCCGCTGCCTGTTCGGGCTCGGTGACGCCGGCATCCTGTTCTCCGAGGACCCGTCGACGTCGAGCTCGCCGTGCATCCACAGCGGCGCGGACGTCGCGCTGACCCCGTCGTCGTTCTACTGCGACGGCGGCACCAACCACATCCACGGCTACACGGATGCCCGGCTGGAGAACATGAACCTGGCCAACGTGAATCTGGCCGCCTCGACCGCGGATGTCAGCGACGTCAACGGTTCCGTGTTCGCCCAGCCGTCGTTCGCCGCGGACGGCAGTCTCGACCTGTCGGGGATCTCGCCGGCCGCGCATCCGGCCATCACCGTCTCGGCGCACCTGGTGTTGAACAACAGCAACGACTTCACCGGCGGCAACCAGCCGCACCTGGTGGTGTCGTTCACCGGCGACGCACCGCAGATCTGTTTCCGCACCACGGTGTCGTCGACCTGCACGGTGAGCGGCGTGACCGACACCGCCACCGGTTCGGACGCCACCGGACCGCTCACCTCCAACACCGTGAGCCTGCGGGTCGCGCCGGGGTCCGGCTGCCAGCCGAACGTGTCGGTGAACAAGGAGATCTGCGCATCCGCGCACGACAGTGACTGCGGGCCCGGTGGTCCGGGGCCGTGGGTGAAACACGCGACTCCGGGTCTGCTCGGGCTGCTGCTGGCCAACCCGCACTGGCGGATCACGGTGACCAACGCCGGTCCGGTCGGCATCACCGGCGCCACCCTCAACGACAGCGCCGAATCGTCGTGCCGGAGCGCGGCGGGCACGTTCGATCTGGCGGCGGGGCAGAGCAAGCAGGTCTACTGCTCGACCCAGCTGCTGATTTCCCTGCTGCCCTTCACCAACACGGCGTCGGCCTCGTACGTGCCGGTGAACTCGCCGGACGGCACACCACCGTCCAGGACCACCGGTTCCTCGGCGGTGGCCTGCAACCTGCTCGGGTGTTGATCGCTTGATCACCGGACCGCGGTGCCGCCCTCGGCGGCGCCGCGGTCCGGCCATCAGCCGGCTGAGTACGCCCCGAGGACCTCGGTGAACGCCTCGGAGGTGGACGGATGGGTGTAGATGGTGTCGCGCAGCTCGGTGGCGGTGATGCCGTGTCGCATGGCCAAGGCGACGAGGTTGATCAGCTCCTGGGCGTCGAGGCAGAAGAGGGTGGCGCCGAGGATCTGGTCGGTGGCGGCGTCGACGACGAACTTCATCAGCCCGCGTGTGTCGTGCATGATCCGGAACCGGGGTGAGGCGGCCAACTGGGCGATGGGCTTGGTCGCGACGAGGATCGTGTGGCCGGCGGCGCGGGCCTGTGTCTCGGTGAGGCCGACGCGGGCGAGTGGTGGGCTCAGGAAGATGGTGTGCGGCACGGCGATCCGGTCGGCGGTGCTGCGAGTGCCCTCGCCGATGAGCTGGTCGAGCACGATGCGGTGATCGTCGAGCGAGACGTAGGTGAACTGCGGCCCGCCGTTGACGTCGCCGACGGCGAAGATGTGCGGCTGACTCGTCCGCAGGTGCTGATCGACCGCGACCGCGCCGGACGGGGTCACGTCGACGCCGGCTGCGGCGAGGCCAAGGCCATCGGTGGCGGGCTTGCGGCCGAGAGCGATCAGCACGGCGTCGGCGTCGATGCTGGTCATGGTGCCGCCGCGCTGATAGGTGACGGTGCCGAGTTGATCCACATCGGTCACGTCGGCGTCACCGATCAGCGTGATGCCCTGCCCGCGCAGGATGTCGGCCACGGCGGTCGCGACGTCGCGGTCCTCGCCGCGCAGAATGTGCGGCGCGTGGTCGAGGACGGTGACGTCAGCGCCGAAACGCGCGTACATGGCGGCGAACTCGATGCCGACATAGCCGCCGCCGACGATCACCAGCCGCTCGGGCAGCTCACGGGTGGCGAGCAGCTCGGTGCTGGTGACGATCCGGCCGCCGAGGGTGAACCCGCCGGTCACGGGCTCGGCACCGGTGTTGATCACGATCGTGTCGGCCTCGACGACCAGCCGGTCCTCGCCGGCGGCCACCTCGACGGCGTGCGGGCCGGTGAAGCGGGCCCGGCCGGTGATCACGGTGACGGTGTCGATGGTGTCGAGCATGCGGAAGTTGTTGCCGCGCATCAGGCTCGTCAGATCATGCGTGTGCTTGACGGCGTGCCGGTACCAGTCCTCGGCGTCGTCCTCGGTGCGGCGCAGCGACGCCTCGTGCACCAGGGCCTTGGTCGGCACGCAGCCGATGTTGATGCACGTGCCGCCGTACATCTGCGCGGACTGCTCGACCATCGCGACCCGCCGACCCCGTTTGCCCATGGCCGCGGCGAGAGTCTTGCCACCCTTGCCGAAGCCGATCACGAGCAGGTCGACCCGCAGCTGCGACGCCGTCATCCGTGGTCCTCCCCGAATATAGTCACTATACTTGATAGTCACTATATCTTACTACTGACACCCCCGAACTCCCGAGCGGGGGCCGCCCAACCGGGATCGCCGGTCGCGGCGAAGGTGGCGAAGGCCTGCACGAGGGCGTCCTGGACGGCGAGCCGGTCAGGGGTGTCGGCGCCGACCAGGGCGAGGGCGTCGAAGGTGTAGAGCAGGTCGGCGCCGTGAAAGGCGCCCAGGGTCGGGCCGAGCGGCTCGTCGCGGAACAGGTAGTGGAAGGCGCGGCCGCCGGCGGCGAGCTGGGCCTCGGCCAACTGCACGGCGGGCAGCCGGTAGATCGTGTCGGTGAGGAAAGCGCTGCGCGCCGCGGATAGGTCGTCCGCACGGTAGGTTTCGAGGAGCGCCAAGGGATCGGACGCGCCGGTGAGGGCGATCTCGGCGAGCAGGGCGGCCTCGTCAGCCGGCCGGAAGCGGTCGCCGTTGAGGACCTGGAAGAGCCGGACCTCGTCGGCGGTCGCGCCGATGAGCAGCGGAACAGCGGCGGCCGCCCCGGCGACGACGGCCTGGTGCGGGAAGACCGGAAGCACCGAGCCGTCGACAACGGCACCCCAGGCGCGGCCGCCGGGCAGGTTGCGGCGGCCGACGTCGCCGTCGATGACGGTGCGCTGCGCGGCCAGGATCTGGTCCACCGCAACGGTACGAAGGTCGTCGGCGCTGGAGATGCCAAGGGCGGCCAGGAAATCGTCGGCCATGCCGGCGGCGGTGGCCGGCGAGAAGCTACGGGAGGCGTTGCCGCTCTGCAGGATCGCCTTGTGGAACAACCCGGAAGCCGCCGGCACGGCCAGCAGGGTGCCGACGGAGTAAGCGCCGGCGGACTGACCGGCCACGGTGATGTTGTCCGGATCGCCGCCGAAGCCGCCGATGTTGTCCCGGACCCAGCGCAACGCGGCGACCTGGTCCTGCACGCCGAGGTTGACCGCACCGATCGACGGCAGGTGCAGAAAACCCAGCGCGCCCAACCGGTAGTTGGCCGCCACGACCACCGCGCCGGTCTGGCGGGCCAGAGCCGCACCATCGGTGTACGGCGGCGCGGCCGAACCCGACTCGAAGCCGCCGCCGTAGATCCACACGATCACCGGGCGGGGACCGTCTCCCCCGGGCACCCACACGTTGAGGTACAAGCAGTCCTCGGCGGTCGGACCGAGGTCGCCAGTGGGAAATCCGGGCAGCGCCGGCCACTTCGTCTCACCGACCAGTGTCGGACTGCCCTGCGCCGGCGCGGCGGCGAACCGACCGCCGTCTCGAACGCCGCTCCACGGCGCGGGTGGTTGCGGCGGCCGGAATCTGAGCTCGCCGATCGGCGGTGCGGCGAACGGGATGCCGGCGAAGACCTCGCCGCCGCCGGGCAGCGCGTGTCCGCGTACGGCTCCGAGCGTGGTCTCGACGATCATGGGTGCCCCTTCCGATCCGGTGTCGCCGCATACTATATTCCTAGGAATAACCTTCTATGGAAGAGGAGCGGGGTGTGACCGACCTGACACGGGTGTTCACCGATCTCGTCCGGTACGAGACCCGGCTGTACAACGTGCTCGCCGAGCGCCTGCGGGCCGAGCACGGCCTGTCCCTCGGCCAGTTCGAGTTCTTGCGCATCGTCGGCGACCGAGCCGGCACGTGCCGGGTGCAGGACATCGCCGAGGACATCGCGATCACGGTGGGCGCGACCAGCAAGGCGGTCGATCGGCTGGAGGCCGCCGGCTGGCTGGCCCGACGGCCCAACCCGGAGAACCGCCGGTCGTCGCTGATCGAGCTGACCACGACGGGACGGCGGCTGCTGGCCGCCGCGACGCCGACCTTCGAGGACGGGCTACGCACCTGGCTGGCCGGTCCGCTGACCGGACGGTCCATCGATCAGCTGGCGGCCGCGTTGTCAACGCTGCGACAGGCGGTGGAGCAGGCCCGGATCGGCATGCCGACCGGCTGAGACAGCCCGGCGGGCTGCTGGCACGAGGTCACGGGCTGGCTTCCGCCCGGCGGGCGGTGCCGAAGCGGCGCTGGTAGGCGGTCGGGCTGAGCGACAGCTTGCGGCCGAAGACCCGGCGCATGCTCTCGTAGCTGGGAAAACCGGCCAGGGCGGCGGCCTCGGTGGCGTTGTGGCCATGGTCGAGCAGGGCCCGGGCGAGGTCGAAGCGGATGTTCTCGACGTAGCGGGCGGGCGTGGTGTCCAACTCCTCCTGGAACAGCCGACCGAGGTGACGGGTGCTCATGTTCAGCTGCTTGGCCAGCGCCGGCAGCGAATGGTCGCCCTGAGGGTCGGCGGTGACGAGGTCGGTGATGGAGCGCAGGGCGGGCGAGCGGGGCGGCGGGCCCTGGAGCGGGGCGGAGAACTGGGACTGGCCGCCGGACCGCTGGAGGTAGACGACCAGGCCACGGGCGACGTCGCGGGTCAGGTCGGGCCCGTGGTCCTCCTCGACCAGCGCGAGGGCCAGGTCGATGCCGGCGGTGATGCCGGCCGAGCTGTACGTGGAGCCGTCACGAACATAGATGGCGTCGGGCTCGACGTGGCAGGTGGGACAGCGGGCGGCCAGCTCGCGGGTGACCTTCCAGTGCGTGGTGGCGCGCTTGCCGGCCAGCAGCCCGGCGGCGGCGAGAATGAACGCGCCAGTACAGATGGAGGCGGTGCGCCGGGCGTCGACGGCCGGCACCCGGGCGGCCTCGGCCAGGTCGGCGGGGACGGGCGTGCACGGAAAGCGGGCGGAGCCGGGGACCAGATAGGTGTCCGGCTCCAGGGCGGTGACGGCACCCTCGACCGAGATCTGGCACCCGATGTTGGACGTGACGGCGTCACCGGTCGGCGACACCAGCGCGATCCGGTAATCGGCGCCGTACCGGTTGGCCTCCTTGAACACCTCGGCCGGACCGGCGACGTCCAGCAGAGTGACACCGTCGTAGACGAGGAAGACGATGAGACGCGAACTCACGGGCACAGTCATTCGTAGCACACCGTGACCACGAGGCGCGGGACATGTCCTGATCGGTGGGATTCGTGGCCGACGGACAGCAGCATCGGAGAACCGGACGGAGGCATCCTGGAAAGGTAGGAAAAACACCACCGGAAAGCGCGGAAGCCATGTCAGAGGTCATCGCGGGTGTGGAGATTCCCGACACCGCGGCCGTCGCGGAGGCGACCCGGCTCATCGAGCAGACCACCAGCCCGCTCATCTATCACCACTCGCGCCGGGTATTCCTGTTCGCTCGGATCCACGCCCGTCGTCTCGGTGTGGAGCCAGATCCGGAACTGCTCTACCTGGCCGCCCTTTTCCACGACACCGGGCTGACCACGCCGTTTTCCGACGTGGCGCGGCGGTTCGAGGTGGACGGGGCCGACCACGGCCGCAAGTTCCTGCTGGAGCACGGTTTTCCCGCCGCGGCGGCCGACACCGTGTGGACCGCGATCGCGCTGCACACGACACCGGGAATCCCGCACCGAATGGGCCCGGAGATCGCGAGCCTCTCTCTCGGCGTCGGCACCGATGTGGTCGGTGTCGGCCTGGACACCCTCGACCCGTCGCAGGTGGCGGAAATCGTCGCCGAGCATCCTCGGGGCGATTTCAAGAACGAGTTCCTGGCCGCCTATGTGGACGGTCAGAAGTACCGTCCGGACACCACGTACGGCACGGTCAACGCCGATGTGCTCGAGCACTTCGTCCCTGGTTTCCGGCGCATCCGGACGGTCGAGCGTATGCTCGGCTCGGCCTGGCCGAGCTGACGGGAGCCGATATGCGAGCGATCACCGTCCGCGACCGTGCCGCCGGCGTCGCCGGCTTCACGCTGACCGACCTGCCGTATCCGCATGCCGCCGAGAACGACGTGATCGTGCGTGTGCACGCGGCCGGCTTCACACCCGGCGAGCTCGGCTGGCCCGCCACCTGGACCGACCGGGCCGGCCGTGACCGCACGCCCAGCGTGCCCGGGCACGAGCTGTCCGGCGTGGTCGTCGACCTGGGCTACGGCACCACCGGGCTGACCGTCGGGCAGCGCGTTTTCGGGCTGGCCGACTGGGCCCGCGACGGGACGTTGGCCGAGTTCACCGCCGTCGAGGCGCGAAACCTAGCGCCGCTGGCGGCCGACATCGAGCACACCGTCGCCGCCGCGCTGCCGATCTCGGGGCTGACCGCGTGGCAGGGTTTGTTCGTGCACGCCGGGCTGGTCGCCGGCCAGACCGTGCTGATTCACGGGGCGGCCGGCGGCGTGGGCTCGATCGCCGTGCAGTTGGCCCGCGAGGTCGGCGCGTACGTCATCGGCACCGGCCGCGCCGCCGACCGCGACGTCGTGCTCGGCCTTGGCGCACAAGAGTTCCGGGACCTGGCCGAACCACTGGCCGGCGAGGTCGACGTGGTCTTCGACGTCATCGGCGGCGCCGTCCTGGCCCGCTCGACCCCGTTGGTCCGCCCCGGCGGCGCCGTGGTCACCATCGCCGCCCCGCCGACGGAGCATCCCCAGGACGGGCGTGCCGTGTTCTTCGTGGTCGAGGCCGACCGCGGCCAGCTGACCGAACTGGCACAACGGGTACGCGACGGCCGCCTGCGGGTCCTCGTCGGCGACGTGCGCCCACTGACCGAGGCCGCCGACGCCGTCAGCGGCCGCCGCCGCGGGAAGACGATCATCCAGGTGGCCGCAGACCAACCGTGACAACGGCACACAGCTCGGGCCCGTTCGGTTGCTCGGACGGGCTCCAGCTGCGCGGCGGCGACTGAGATCTGGTCTCAAAACTCGGCGTGCCGCTAGGTGAACCAACGGCCCGCCCCTGGCTCCGCACCGCCCGCCTGTGGACCCGGCCTGACGGACCGGAGGTCTGTCAGAGAGACTGGGGGCCAGTGCCCGCCCTCTCAACCTGGAGCCTTTGATGCCGCAGGGGACCGTCCGTTGGTTCGACGCCGAACGAGGTTTCGGCTTCCTCGCGCCCGAGGACGGCTCGCCGGACGTGTTCGTGCACGCCTCCGAGATCGTCGGGGACGGCGGCGCGAAAGTGCTCCGCGAGGGTCAGGCCGTCGTGTTCGAGGTCGGCGAGAACGACCGCGGGCCCCAGGCGCTGCGCGTTCGCGTCACCGCCGATGCGGCCGCCGGCAGCGCCGTGGGCCTGCTCGGCACCATCAACTGGTACGAGCCGGGCAAGGGGTACGGCTTCGCGTCGCCGGACGGCGGCGGCGCCGACATCTTCGTGCACAGCTCCGCCATCGTGACCGGCGGTGTGGTCACCGAGGGGCAGCGGGTGGCCTTCCTGATCGTCGAAGGCGAGCGCGGCCCGCAGGCCGGGCACGTGATCCCGCTGGGAGCAGGGGCCGGCTCACCCGCCGCGGCTGGCATCGCGGACGGTGCCGACGGCACGGTGGCCTGGTACGACGAGGACAAGGGCTTCGGCTTCATCAACCCCGACTCCGGCGCCGGGGACGTCTTCGTTCACGCCCGGGCCCTGGCCGAGGGGCTGACGTGGCTCGCGGAGGGCGACCGCGTCGCCTACGAGGTGGCTAGTGGAGACAAGGGCCCGCAGGCCCGCGACGTGCACCTGGTCCGGGGCGCCGAGCCCCAGACGGCGCCGCAGCGGTCGGCACCTGCCGCAGCCGCGGGGCCGGCGGCGCGGGACGTGCCCGTACGAGGCGGCGAGGGCGTCGTCGCGCGCTACGACGGCGACCGCGGCTTCGGCTTCATCACCCCGGACGCAGGCGGCGACGATCTCTTCGCCCACGTGTCCGTGATCATGGGGTCGGAGCCGCTGCAGAAAGGTGACCGGGTCCGGTACGCGGTGCGTCAGAGCGACCGGGGCCCGCAGGCCGACCGCGTCGAACGCCTCTGAAGAGGCGGCCCCACCGATGGCTGATCACTTCCCGACGAGAGTGCTCGTTCATCCCCGTCGATGGTGCCGTCAGCAACGCGGCCGCAGCCTCCTCCAGGAGATGGTGCGTTCGACGACCCAGCGGACCCGGCCGAGGCGGGACTTGCCCTCAATCCCGCGCCGGGCGATACGGACCTTGATACCGCGGCGGGTCAGGTAGCGGCGGCAGCGGCGGTAGTCGTAGCCCTTGTCGGCGTGCAGCTTGTTCGCCGCCACGCGGTGTGCCCGGAACCGCATCCGAGCTGCTCGGGTAGGTCTCGCCAGCGGCAGCCGGTGTCGAGCACGAACAAGACCCGCCGCTGCTGCGTCGTCTTCGCCACGACTGCCCACGATCGACGACCAGGACCGGCAGGTTACGCAGTGACACACCCTTGAGTTTTGAGACCAGGTCTGAGAACGGCAGCTTGCGGAACCGATCCCGCACACCGGCCCAGGCATCGGCCGTCCAGCGCCACCGGCACCTTCCCGCGGTTCGCCGTGGTCGATGCCCTAGCCTTCGCCTTCGTGCGGCGTTTCGTGCCGGAGACACGCGGGCGAAGCCTGGAAGACATCGAGCACGCGCTGCGGGCCGGTACCTTTCGAGCGATGCGCTGACCTCGGAGGAGCCATTGGAAGCGGTGCCCGTGCTGGAGATCGGCGGCACACACGTCACGGCCGCGCTGGTCGTCGACGCGGCGGTGGAGACCGCCGCGCGACTGCCGTTGCCGGCCAACGGCAGCGCGACGGAGATCCTCGACGGCATCGCCGCCGCGGCAACCACGCTGAACGTCCCGTCCGGGGCGCAGTGGGGCGTCGCGATGCCGGGGCCGTTCGACTACGCCGCGGGCATCGGCCGGTTCCATGACGTCGGCAAGTTCGACTCGCTGAACGGCGTGGACGTCGGGGCCGAGTTGGGCCGACGGCTGCCGGCCCCGAGGCTGCGCTTCCTCAACGACGCCGACGCTTTCGGCATCGGCGAGTACGTTTCCGGTGCGGCGGCGGGACATCCGCGGGCGGTGTGCCTCACTTTGGGCACCGGCGTCGGCTCGGCATTCCTCGACCGCGGTGTGCCGGTCAACGACGGCCCGCTGGTGCCGCCGGACGGAAGTGCGCACCTGTTGCAGTTCCAGGGCCGGCCGCTGGAGGAAACCGTGTCACGGCGGGCAATTCGTGCTGCCTACGAGACCGACGGCCCGGACGTGCAGGTCATCGCGGAACGGGCCCGTAGTGGCGACGCCGTGGCGAGGGCCGTGCTGGACAGCGCTTTCCATGCCCTGAGCACGACCATCGGGCCGTGGCTCACGACGTTCGACGCGACGGTGTTGGTCGTCGGCGGGTCCATCGCCGCGTCCTGGGATCTGGTCGACGGCCCGCTCCGCGCCGGCCTGCCGGCCGGGGTCGAACTCCGGCCGGCCAGCCGCCCGGCCGACGCCGCCCTGCTCGGCGCTGCCTGGTGGGCAACGGTTTCCCAGGGCGTGCCGGCGCGGTGACCCAGCCGGCCATGCGGGACGTGACCGCACGGGCCGGGTTCAGTGCGATGACGGCGTCTCGGGTGCTCAAGGACGAGAACCCGGCGGCTGGGGCGGACCGGGCGTGACTCTTCTACAACCTCAACCCTTGTCACGGCGTCGAAAGGAAAACGACCGTGAGGAGATCTTGAGGTGCCTTTTACCAGAAGGGTCAGGGCCGCCGCCGTCGCCGCGGCACTGGCCTGTGGTCTCGGCCTGCTGCCGGCGACGGCCGCCGCCACCGCGGACGGCTCCGACGCGCTGGCCGACCGCGCGCCGACACCGTCGCTGACCTGGTCCGACTGCGCCGACGGCTTTCAGTGCTCGACGGCCGGCGTGCCGCTGGACTACGCCGACCCGTACGGCTCGAAGATCGACCTCGCCCTGATCAAGCTGCCGGCGAGCGACCCGGCGCACCGGATCGGCACGCTGTTCGTCAACTTCGGCGGTCCCGGACCGTCCGGTGTGGACAGACTCCGGCAGCGGGCCAAGTGGCCCTGGCTGTTCTCCGACGAGCTGCGTTCGCGGTTCGATCTGGTGTCATGGGATCCGCGGGCGGTCAGCCACAGCACCGCCGTTCGCTGCTTCGCCACCAGCGCGGAGCAGGAGCAGTACTTCGCCTCGTTCCCGGAGATGCCGGGCGATCCGAGCGGCGAGGCCGCGTTCTACCGTGCCTCCAAGGACCTCGCCGACCGCTGCCAGCAGCAGGCCGGCGCGCTGCTGCCGTACATGAACAGCATCAACACCGCGCGTGACATCGACCTGCTGCGGCGGGCCGTCGGCGACGCCAAGCTGACCTATCACGGCATCTCGTACGGCACCCACATCGGCGCGATCTACGCAAACCTCTTCCCCGCAAGGGTTCGCGCGCTGGTGATGGACGGCACGATGGACTTCCAGGGCAGCGCCACCGGGCACGGCAACGCCGGCAGCACCCTGCCGGTGGACACCCGCCAGGACGTGGCCGGCGGCATCGCCGAGACCTTCGAGTCCTTCCTCACCCAGTGTGCCGCCGCCGGGCCGAACTGTGCCTTCTCCGACGGCGACGTGCATGCCAAGTGGCGCACGCTGGCCGACCGGGCCAAGCAGCACCCGATCACCGTGACCAATGCCGACGGCACCACCAGCACCTTCAGCTACTCGGCGGTGATCAACCTTGCCGGCGATCTGGCCAAGCCGGAGAACTGGAAGGGCAACGCCGTTCTGCTGCAACAGCTTTACGCGGCCAGCGGCGTGACCGCCTTCGCCGCCAAGCCGAAGGGTGAGCCGTACCTGGGCAACTCGACCGAGGCGTTCAACGCCATCCAGTGCGCCGACAGCACCGTGCCCACCGCCGAGTCGACCTACAGCGCGCTGGCGGTCAGCGAGGACCAGCGCGTGCCGTACTTCGGCCGGATCGGCGTGTTCGACATGATGTCCTGCGCCTACTGGCCGCAGCGGGCCGTGCAGCCCTACCGCGGCCCGTGGAACCGGGTCACCGCCGCGCCGATCCTGGTGATCAACAGCCGGTTCGACCCGTCGACGCCGTTGAAGGGGGCCAAGGACGGCATCGCCGAACTGGCCCGGGCGCGGCTGCTCGTGGTCGAGGGTTCCGGCCACAGCACCATGTACGTGCACAGCACCTGCGCCGAGAAGGCCAAGCGGACCTACCTGATCTCCGGCGTGCTGCCGGCCGAGGGCACCACCTGCCCGATCGACCAGCAGCCGTTCTGACCTCTCGCCGGCCCGCCGGGTTCCCCGGCGGGCCGGTCAACCGGTGAGTTCGGCGAGGCTCTCCCTCGCCTGCCTGGTCCGCACGGTGTCGGGACCGAGATGGTCGGTCCAGCCCTGGATGACCGACTCATAGCCACGGATCGCGGCCTCCCGCTGACCGCGAGCGGCCGCGATCCGGGCGAAGCCGTACTGGCAGCTGAGGGTGCAGCTCCAGCCGGCGGCAGCGTCGTCGGCCGCGGCGGTGAACTCGACCTCCGCCCGGTCGAGCTCGCCGGCCGAGACCAGAGCCTGGCCCAAGGCGTGCCGCGAGCACAGCGTCACATGGTGGTCGGGGCCGCACAGCCGGCAGCGGATCGCCAGCATGTCGGTCATGTGCTCGACGGCCTCGGCGATCTCGCCGCTCTCCTCCAGCACCGTCGCCAGGTGCGCGCGGGTGGACAGGGTGATCTCGTTCTCGTCACCCCAGGCCGATCCGGCCTCACGGACCACGGACCGCAGCTCCAGCACCGCCTCGGTGTGCGCGCCGAGGCTCGACCGCGCCGTCGCCCGGACGGCCCGGGCCAGCAGCACCACGTCGCGGTGTTGTACCCGGTCACCGCACCGGATAGTGGTGTCCAGGGTCTCGACCGCACCGGTGTAGTCGCCGAGGAACCGCTGCACGCGGCCCAGGTACAACCCGGCGAGCAAGGTCACCTCGTGGCCGTCGCCGAGATAGTGCCGGCACTGCTCGAGCGTCCGGCGATAGTCGGCCTCCGCCTCGTACGGCTCCTCATCGGTCCACCGAGCAATGTCGTTGAGGCGATTGGCCAACATCCGGACGCGGCGCGTCCGGCTGCGCAGCTGCAAGGACCAGTCCACGGCACCCCCCTCCCCTTCGGGATGGGAGCGTAACAGCGGTGTTCAGCGCTGTGGGTCCAACTCCTTCGACCACAGCACGGCTCCGGAGTTGTCCCGCAGCCGCACGGTCATCGCCTCGGTCTCGGCGGAAATGGCGACCTGGCCGAAGAACTGGAACTCGGTGGCCGGTGAGGCGTTGGCGTAGGGCGGGGCCTTGACGAAGACCTGCTGTGCGCCGAAGGTCGTGTCGACGGCGTCGGGCGGGAAGGCGCCGGCGTTGAGCGGGCCGGAGGTGAACTGCCAGAACGGATCGAAGTCCTGGTAGGCGGCTTTGTCCGGATCGAAGTAGTGCGCGGCGGTGTAGTGCACGTCGGTGGTCAGCCAGACCACGTTGTGGATCCGGTTGCGCTTGAGGAACGTCAACAGGTCGGCGATCTGGAGCTCACGGCCGAGCGGCTTTCCGTTGTCCCCCTGGGAGATCGCCTCGAACTTGCCGCCGGCGTCGGTCACCACCTCGCACAGCGGCATGTCGTTGGAGATCACCTTCCACCGGGCCGTCGACCGCTTCAACTCCCGCTTGAGCCAGGCCGCCTGCTCGGCGCCGAGGATGCCGCCGTCGTTGAACGCCTGCTTGTCCGGCGAGTTCGCGTCCCGGTACCAGCGCATGTCCAGCACGAACACGTCCAGCAGCGGCCCGTGGTGCAGCACCCGGTAGATCCGGTTCTCCCGGTCGTACACCGGATTGATCGGCACGTACTCGTGATACGCCTGGCGCGCCCGGTACTTCAGCACGTCCACCCGCTTCTCGGTGTACAGCGGGTCGTCCAGGATCTCGCCCGGATACCAGTTGTTGTGCGTCTCGTGGTCGTCCCACTGCTGGATCTGCGCCACCTCGGCGTAGAACCGCCGCAGGTTCTCGTCCAGCAGGTTGTACTTGTAGTTGCCGCGGTACTCGTCCAGCGTCTCGGCGACCTTCGCCTTCTCCTCGGTGACGATGTTGCGCCACAGGGTCCCGTCCGGCAGTGTCACCGTGGGCTCGATCGGGTCGTCGGCGTAGATGTTGTCGCCGTTGCAGAGGTAGAAGTCCGGGTCCAGCCGGCGCATCTGCTCGAAGATCCGGTAGCCGCCGCGGGCCGTGTCGATGCCGAAGCCCTGGCCGCCCAGGTCGCCCGACCAGACGAACGACACGTCCTCGGCCCGGCACGGCACCGTCCGCAGCCGGCCTTGGACCGGCGCGCCGGCCAGCGAGCTGTCGTGCAGGTCCACCGGCGTCACCCGGTAGTAGACGTCCGCGCCGTCCGGCAGGTTCGGCAACACCGTTTTGCCCGTGAAGTCCGACCCCGGCAGCAGCAACGCCCCCGGCATCGTCCTCGCCCGCCGAAACGTCGGATCCGTGCCGAACTCCACGATCATCCTCGACGGCCGGTCCGCCCGGGCCCACACCGTCGCCTGGTCCGCCAGCACATCGCCGCTCTGCACGCCATGCGTCAGCACCGGCCGGCCCGCCCGCACCAGCCCCGGCGCCGCAGTGGCCGTGCCCGCCGCCAGCACCACCCCACCCCCGGCTGCGAGTGCGCCTCGGAACAGGGTGCGTCGGGACACGGACATCGGCAGACCTCCAGGTTCGCGGTTCCCCCGTTTCCTATCCCGTCCCGACGAACGCCAGGTGACCCTCGAGTGAAGGTCTCACGTTGTCAGCTCGTCCATGATCTCCTCCAACGCGTCCGGCGCCATGCCGACCACCTCCGGAATGGTCTTGAACCACTTCCCCAACACAAGCACCTCAGCCACCTCGCGGCGATCCACCACCGACTTGGCCCGCAGCACCGTGAGCAGTGCTTGGGCTCGGTGCTCGGTATCCGTGATCATGTTGGCGATCTCCTTGGCCCGGTCGAGATCGCCCGCGCCGGCCAGCACACCGGCAATGTCGCGCAGCGCGGTCGCACGGCAAAACGGATCCACGATTCCAGCAGAGATGTCCACGGCCCGATCGACGTGCCCCACACTCGCGGCGGCCCGCGCAACCTTGGCCAGCGCCTCGGACTGTTGGTCGAGGTCTGTGATGACGCTGATGATCTCTTCAGCCTGGTCGATACGCCCACCCAGCGCATGGGCCCGCGCCACCGCCGCCATGGCGGCATTGAGTTGGACATCGTCGGCGATCGTAAGAAGGAAGTGGCTCAGGCGCTCGGTATCACCTACTAACGCGAGTACCCCGGTCAGTGCGGCAGCCGCCTCATCACGGGCACTGGTGCGCCGACACGTCCGGACGATCCGTTCGACGGCCTTAAGTACCTCGATCGCACGTTCGCCGCTGTCTGTCTCGGCCAGTCCAGTTGCGACTCTCGCGAGCAAACCTGCTCGCATCTCGCGGCCGGCCATCGCTCGCGCGGTCGCCTCCGCGTTGAGGAAATCGCCGGCAGCGATGAGTGAGCGCACCACCATGATGAATGCCGAGGTCCGTTCTCCGTGCCGGCAGTCGGTACGGGCAAGCCGCTTGGCCCGCCTGAACGCGTCGGTCGCCTCATCGATCCGACCAGCCTTGGCCAGGCTCTCGCCTGCTGTCGCAAGGGCATCCGCCCCTGACGCCGGAGAGGACGACGCCGAGCAGACCTGCTCCGTCCGATCGAGGTCGCCACGCAGCGCGAGCGCAGTGGCGAGATGCCTGAGCGTGAGCACATGGTTGACGCCTCCGGTCTCGAATGAGGCGACCTCCACGACGCGGTCGACCACCTTCCCCGCGGGGGCGTACGCACCGGCCCTGGCCAGTTCCTCGGCCGCGCCGGCCAGCGTTTCGCCGGTGACCACGACAGCACTGCGGGCGCTCGACTCGGCGCGCAACAGAAATCCGCTCGCCTTGTCGCGCCGGCCTGCAAGCGCCTCCGCCTTTCCCACCATAGCTAGCGCCGCCGCTGAGGTCATCGGACTTGCGATGGAGTCGGCAAGGCGAGCGGCTTGGTCGATGTCGCCGATCACCACGTACGCCTCGACCACCGCCAGCAGCCGATGGTGCCGTCCCTCCCGGCAAAGCAATTCCACGTGACCGAGTGTGTCGCGTGCCTGGTGGGTATGACCGGCGCGGCCCTGCTCGCGCCCAACTACCACCAAGGATCCCACCCGCTCGTCGGCATCCTTGATCCGCCACGCGATGTCTGCCGCACGACCCAGGTCGCCAGTCGCCGCCCATACTTCTACCAACAGACCGTCGATCATCCCAGTCACGATGTCAAAGCGCGCATCGTCGGTATCAGCGAACTTCTCCGCGACGTCGTCGGCGTAGTGCGCCAGGTCCACGGCCAGCTCACTGGCGCCGGTCCGGGCCAACTCGGTGGCCAATGACGCAAGCACCTCGAGCTTGGTGTCGAAGTCGTCCGCAAGACGACGACGGAACAGGTTGCCCAATCGCGTACGAATGTCCATATATCGCTGAGTATTCCCCGCAGCGGCCCATCCCGCCGCAACCGGTACCAGCGCTTCGGCCAGGTGTATCGGCTCGTCAACGGAGTTCACTAACGTCTCGGCCCGCTCGACGTGCCCGGCCGCGACCATGGCGGCGGCCACCGTCCTCGTTTCCTTGGCACGTTCGTCCGGCCAAGGTATGGCAGCCACTATCGCCTCGGCTCGATCGACGTCATCCGTCGTCGCGACGATCGCGGCTGCCACCTTGCCCAGCGCGGCCGCCAGGTCGAAGTAGTTGGTTAGCGCGTGCGCATCGCGTTCCGCCCGCGCCAGCAGGTCAGCCGCCCGTTTGCTGTGACCGGTGGTGGCCATCGTTTCAGCGAGCCGGACAAACGCAGCCACTCGGTCGTCGAGAGAAGAGATCGAATTGGCAATGGACTCGGCGCGGTCGACTTCGCCAAGGAGGGCCCACGCGGCGGGGAGTTCGGTGGGCATGTTGCTGTTACGGCTGGTCACGCGGTCGCGGTGGATGGCCAGGCGGGTCATGGCCACGAGGTCGGGCTCGTCGTGGACGGCGAGGGCCTCCATTGCGGTGGTGATCTCGGCAAGGGCTGCGGCGTCGCCGCCGGTGAGAGCGAGGAGGCGGTCCTGGCGGCGGATGTCGATGGCACACGAGACCAGCTCGGAATGCGCCGAAGTGGCCTTGAGCATGCGGAAATAGCCACGAAGGAGGTATTCGGGAGTGTCCGAGGGCCAGTGCCGGGACCGGAAGTCCTGGGCCCACGCGTGGAGGCGGGAGCGGTAGGAGGCCAATCGGAGGGGGCCGAGGAGGGAGGCGGCCATGAGCTGGAGCTCCTCGTGACCGAGGAGGAAAGCCTCCGCACCGCAAGAAGAAGGGCGGGAGGAGAAGCTGCGGCCGGAAACGGTGTGGAGGCACTCGTCGATCTGCCATGGGAGCAGGCCGGTGAGCTGGACGAGATCGGCAGCGGTGAGACCACCGACGGCGGAAGTGACAAGGCCGAGAACCTCCTGTTCGGCCGTGGCGCCGGTGACGAGGCGTTTGAGGTCCTTCTTCATTTCGACGCCCATGGCCCGGGCCTGCGGGGACGGTGCCAGGAGGCGAATGATGGCGGCGGAGCGAAGGGGATGGTGGTCGGGGACGTCTTCAGGAACGGGAGGGTTGGGCCGGCCGGCGACGATCACGTGCATGCCGGCTGGCAGGTCGGCGGGGAGCAAGGCGGCAATGCTGTGCTCATGGCCGGTGCGGTCCTCGTCGAGACCGTCGACGAGGAGCACGAAGTGCTGACCACGGGCGCGGCAACCACGGGCGGCGGCATCCAACCGGCCTAACAGGTGTGCTTCACGGGTTGACTCGGTGAGTCGCGGCGGCATGGACTCGCCGAGCAGGGCCAGGAGCTGCTCAAGCACATTCTCGATGAAGGCGTTGCGGTCGTCCTGGGCGGCCAGCCGTGCGGTGACGAAGAAGGACACGATCTGCACGTTCTCGGGCGGATGCAGCACGAACCACGACATCAACGCGGTCTTACCGGACCACGCCTCGGCTCGCCACCACGCGTAACCCGTGGCGCCTGCGCAGAAATCGGCGAGCTCGGCGAGCTCGGACTCACGGCCGAACAGCGCCGGCGGGGCGATGCGTTTTACCTGTTGGCGGTACTGGGTCCGGACCAGTGCGGACGGCATGACCTGGATGTTGATCGCGTGGTCGCCGCTCGACGTGATGCCGGTGTTGTCACCACGTACTGCCGCACCCGAGTCGACGTCCACCGCGCGAGCCTGGCCACGACGCCGACGGCCGTCCAGCGGGATCACCCGAACGGGGAGGGGTGACGGCAGCACTCGCGAGCATTATCGTTACACGCTGAAACGTTAATCACCGGGAGCGCCGATGACGAAGTCCCTGCAGGAACTGTCGGACCGGCTGGAGATCCAGGATCTGCTGGTCGACTACAGCTACGCGGTGGATCGGCGGGAGTGGGCGGCGCTGGACGCGGTGTTCACGGCGGATGCCAGGATCGATCTGACGGCGACCGGGGGTGTGCGCGGGGACCTGGAGACGATCAAGAGGTTCCTGGCCGGCACGCAACGGCATTTCGCGGCGTCGCAGCATCTGGTGGCGGCGAGCAAGATCGAGCTGGACGGGGACACGGCGAGCGGGCGGACGATGTGCCACAACCCGTTGGTGTTCAAGGGCGGCGAGGTGATGTTCGTCGGTCTCTGGTACGTCGACCGGTTCGTCCGCACGGAGGAAGGCTGGCGTATCGCGGAGCGGGCGCAGGAACTGGCGTTCTTCCACAACGCGCCGGCGGAGGTCGTCAGCCGCGCGTCAAGGACCGAATGAGCTCGGCGCTGCGACGAGGCCGGCGGTCGGCGTCGAACAGGCCGAACGACACCGAATGCCCGGCCAGCCACTCAGAGTTGTCGATGCCGGTCCAGATCGACACGCCCTCGATCCGCATGCCGTTGGCCTGCGCGGCGGCAATGTGTTCGAAGGCGCGCAGCAGATACTCGCAGCGACCGGTGTCGTCGAGGCCGCCGGTGTCACCGTATCCGATCTCCGCCACGACAAAGCGTGCGTCAGGTAGTTCCCGGTGCAGCCGGGCCAGTACGTCGGCGAGACCGTCGGGCCATGGCACGTAGCCCAACGGACCCGGTTGCCCGTCCGGCGGATACAGCGGCAGCACTGCTTCGTTGCTACAGAGGGGTTTCCCGGTCGAACGAAGGCGCAGAGCGGCCTCGAAGTCGCACGTGTGCATGGTGGCCAGCACGGCCGCGAACTCTCGTGGATCACGATGGCCGGGCGGGAAAGTGCCGGTCAGATAACCCTTCTGCGCATGGGTCGTGGGCAAGTTGAACGGCATCCACCCGCCGGCCAGGTCACCGAACACGCCACCCACCGCAGCCACGTCTCCAGCGCTCCCTCCCCGGCGAAGCCGCCGCGATCGGCGAACCACACCGGGATGGCGCTGTGCAGCAGGCAAACCCACACCCGCAGGCCCGCCTCCCGCGCGGCGGTCAACACCGCCCGGTAGTGATCCACCGCCGCTTGGTCGACCTGCACCCTCGACCGGCACGGACGACGCGCCGGTCCCCCACCACCACGCGGCCATCGGATCACGCTCCCGGGGCGGCGGTCGAGCCGCGCGGCACGAGGGCGGAGATCAGCGCGGCGTGGGACGACGGCTGCCGCTCGGCCATGACGTCGAACAGGGTCTGGACGACGTCGGCGCCGAAGGCGAAGATGTCGTGGCGGACAGGGTAACCGGGCCCCAGCGGCAACGCCTGGCTGCTCTGGCACCTCCCGGCTTGACCCAGCTGCCCCAACGGGCAGACTTCGGTCGGGCCCGCAACGGTTTCCCCCTGTCGTCCGTCGAAGGGACGATCCACCGCTGACCACAGGGGGACACCTTGCGCATCACACGCCTGGCACTGCTGCCGGTCGCCGGCCTGGCGCTGGCGGCCTGCACCGCCACGACACCGGCCAAACCCACGGTGCATACACGCACGTCAATGGCCACTCAGACAGCCAGCCCGGTGCAGCCGCTCAAGACGTCGCCGGGCCCGCCTTGCAACCCGCAAGTCATGACGGTCGGGTCGGGGGCGAAGACCACCGCCGCGACCACCTTCAGTGTCACCACGGCGGTCAAGAACACCGGCGGTTCGACCTGCACGATCCAGGGTTATCCGACAGTGGCGATCACCGGCCTGCCGCCCGCAACTGGCGATTGGCCGCGCAGGCAACTGAAGGTGGTCCCGGACGGGCCGGCCGACCTGGTCTCGCTCGCACCCGGTGACGGCGCGGTGGTCACGCTGACCTTCACCCAGTGCAAGGCCGGCCAGGAGCCGACCGAGGGACCGGTGTTGTTGCTGGGCGTGCCCAACGGCGGGATCGCGATGACCCTTGAGGACGGCAGCGACGTCGTCGAGTGCGGCGATATCGTGAAAGCGACGGCCTTCGAGGCGCATCTATAGGTTGTGCTCGGTCACCAGAACGTCGTCCACGCCGCCGCTCGCCCGCCAGTTCTGCAGCAGCGCGTGGAAGGCGACGGCTCCGTGGCCGAAGCTCTCGCCGCGTTCGCGCGGCTGGCCCTCGTTGTTGTAGTAGCCGGGCGTGCACTCGGCCTGGAACTCGTAGAGCCGCAAGGCGGATTCGCGAACGGTTGTCACCCACGAGTCCACCGCCGGCACGCTCGGCTCCACCCACCGCGCAGCGCACTTGCGGGCCTCGGACACCACCTCGGCGATGTGCCGGGACTGCTCGTCGAGGATGTGCGTGAAGTTCACCGAGGAGGCGTTCTGCATCGGCCCCATGCTGAACAGGTTCGGGAAACCGTTGCTGTAGAAGCCGTGCAGCGTTCGCGGGCCGGCGGCCCAGCTCTGTAACAGGGTGGTGCCGCCCCGGCCGTGCACGGGCAGCCGCCCGGTGAACACATCGGAAGCGCCGAGCTGGAAGCCGGTGGCGAAGATGACGCAGTCCACTGTGTACTCACGGTCGCCGACGACAACCCCGTTCTCGCTCAACGCGGTCACGCCACCATGGTCGGCGGTGTCGACCAAGGTGACGTTGGGACGGTTGAAAGCCTGGAGGTACTCGTCGCTGAACGTTGGCCGCTTGCAGGCGTAGCGGTACCAGGGCTTGAGCAGCTCGGCCGTCGCCGGATCCCGTACGATGGCGGCCACGCGCGCCCGGATCTCGTTCATCTTCTGGAAGTCGACGGTCTCGTCGACCCGCTCGCGCTCCTCGGTCGACAGCGCGCCGGTTTCGGCGCCACGGACCAGGTTGCGCAACAGCTGGGCGCTGCTCGTCCAGCCGTCGGACACCAGGTCCTGCGCCGGCAGGCCGCCACTGACGATGTCCAGGAAGTTCTCCATCCGCCGCCGCTGCCAACCGGGCGTCAACGACGCCGCCCAGTCCGGGTCGGTCGGCGCGTTGCCGCGTACGTCCACAGTGGACGGTGTGCGCTGGAAGACATGCAGGCTCTGGGCATCCCGAGCCAGGTGCGGCACGACCTGGATCGCCGTCGCCCCGGTGCCGATGATGGCCACCCGCTTGTCGGCCAGCTTGTGCAGGCCACCGTCGGCGCTGCCGCCGGTGTAGTCGTAGTCCCAGCGGCTGGTGTGGAAGGTGTGGCCGCGGAAGTCGTTGCGAATAGCGGGAAGTTTCGGCCGGTCCAGCGTCGCGTTGGTCAACACCACGTACCGCGCCCGGATCTGGTCGCCGCGATCGGTGGAAACCTGCCACTGCACGGCGTCCTCGTCCCACCGCAGCTCGGTGACCGCGGTCTGGAACAGGGCTTCGTCGTACAGGCCGAAATGGCGGCCGATGGCCATCGAATGCTGGCGGATCTCCTCGCCCGGCGCGTACTTCCAGCGCGGGACGTAGCCGACCTCTTCCAACAGCGGCATGTACACGTGCGATTCGATGTCGCAGTGCACGCCGGGATAGCGGTTCCAGTACCAGGTGCCGCCGAAGTCGCCGGCCTTCTCGATCACCCGGATCGACTCGAGGCCGGCCTGCCGCAGCCGCGCGGCGGCCAGCAGTCCACCGAGACCGCCGCCCAGCACCACCGCGTCCACGGTGTCGTGTAACGGTTCCCGCGCGAAGCCGGGCTCCACGTACGGATCGTCGGCGTAGTACCCGAACTCGGCCGGCCGGTACTGCGCCAGGCCATCGGGACGGATCCGCCGGTCCCGCTCGGTCCGGTACTTCGCCCGCAGCGCGTCCGGGTCGAACCCCAGGTCGTGGGACACGTGCCCTGCCCTTCTCCGGTTTCAGACCGCGGACCGCATGAGTAATCCTCGGTTTCAGGGCACGATGACGGCGCGGCCGGTGATCTCACCGGCTTCGAGCAGTCGGTACGCCTCCAGGGCGTCGTCGAGGGCGAAGGTGGTGACCTCGGCGTGTAGCCGGCCGCGGGCGGCCAGGTCGAGGACCTCTTCGAGCTCGGGACGGCTGCCCCAGTACGTCGTCTGCACGGAAAGCTCGTGCGGCACAACGCCGAAACGCACCGGCACCGCACCGCCACCGAGACCGATGAGGGTGAGATCCCCCATCATCCGGGCCGAGGCGGCTCCGAGGGTCACGGTCCGCTCGCTTGCCACGCAGTCAAACACGGCATCGGCCCCGCGGCCGTCGGTGAGCTCGCGAATGGTGTCCACCGTGTCGGGCCCGGCCAGCAAGGTGTGGTCGGCACCGGCCCGCGAAGCCAGCTCCAACGCCTCGTTACGGGTGTCGACGGCGATCACCTGCGCCGCCGTGGTGGCCCGGAGGATCTGCACGGCCAGATGCCCGAGGCCGCCGATCCCGATCACCACGGCCGTCGCACCGGGATAGAGCTTGGCCCAGGAGCGGCGAATCGCGTGGTACGGCGTCAGCGCGGCGTCGGTCAGCGGGGCCGCCTGCACGGGATCGAGCCCTTCGGGCAACGGCACGAGATGCCGCGCATCGGGCACCAGCACGAACTCCGCCATACCACCGTCAAGACCGAGCCCACACCCGCCGCCCGGAGCCGGCGCGCCGAGCCGGTTCTCGCAGTACGACTCGATGCCCAGCCGGCAGCGCCCACACGTTCCGCAGCCCCACGCCCCGTACACGGCAACGGGCTGCCCGACCTCGACGCCAGCGACGCCCGGCCCGAGCTCGTGCACCCAGCCGGCGTTCTCGTGCCCGAGGGTGAACGGCGGCCCCCACGGCAACTGCCCCGGCCCGAACTCCCGCATCAGGTGCAGATCCGAGTGGCAGGCCCCGGCCGCGCCGATCCGCACGACCACCTGTCCCGGCCCCGGCTTCGGGTCCGGCACCTCGGTCAGCACCGGATCGGAGTGCCAGCGTTCCAACCGCAGCGCCTTCATGACTCCCCCTCAGCCGTGCAAACCGGCCTCGTCGGCCGCGGTCAGCACCGCCGCGGCCTTCTCGATCCCGTCGTCGGCGCTACGCGCGTCGATCAGCGCGACCACGATCTCGCTCGCGCCGGCCTCGGCGAACGCCGCCAGATCCTCGACGACCTGGGCCATCGATCCCCGGCCGGGCATCCGGTCCGCGCCAAGCGCGGCCTCGGTGACCACCGGCTGCACCTGCACGTGCAACTCCAGCTCGGCCGGGTCACGACCGTGGTCGGCGGCCAGGTCCTTGATCCGCTTCCAGGTCGCGGCGACCGCGTCCGGGCCCTGCCCGGACGGCAGCCAGCCGTCGGCCTTGCGGGCGATCCGGTCCAGCGCCGCGTCGCTGTAGCCGCCGCCGACGAGCACGGGAATCGTGCCGACCGGCTTCGGCGAGACCAGCGCGTTGTCCACGACCATTCGACTGTCCCGATAGGACACCGGATTCGGGCCCCACAGCGCCCGGCAGGCGTCGATGGTCTCCTCCAGCGCCCGCCCCCGGCCGCGAATGTCCGCGCCGGCCGCCCGGAACTCGTCGCTGGACCAGCCGGCGCCCAGCCCGAGCACGGTTCGGCCGCCGGTGAGCTGGTCGAGCGTGGCGAAGCTGCGGGCCAGCTGGTGCGCCGGGTGCAGGCCGGCAACCAGGATGCCGGTGCCGAGCCGAACCCGCTCGGTGACGCCGGCGACCAGCGTCAGCACGGTCAGCGGCTCGGTGATGTGCTGGTAGCTCTCGGCCCACGCCAGCCCGGGCACGCCGTACATGCCGTCGGCCGGCTCCAGCGGGAACAACGTCCGCTCCATCACCCACAGGCCGTCGTAGCCGATGCGCTCGGCCTCCTGCGCGGTCCTGATCACGTCGCGTCGCGGCTCGGCCAGTTCGCCCTGCGGCAGATGAAGCCCGAATCTCATGTCGCCACCCTAGTCGCGCCGATCATGGTCCCGCGCGTCGATGCCCGCTCGGGCAACAACTTCAGAGCACTTGTTCCTTGGAGCACCACCAGCTGGTGCGGCCGCCGACCGCGCCGCGGGCCATCGGCGCGCCGTCGCGTGGGCACAGGCCGCCGGCGTGGCGGAACGGGATGATGCTGAGCGTGTGGACGCCGCCGTCCTTGAGCGCGTCCGCGACGGAGCTCTGCGTGGCGCGGAAGATCCTGCCCACCTCACGGGGCGTCAGGTCGTCGACGTGCCGGGCGGGATGGACACGGGCCCGCCACAGGATCTCGTCGGCCAGCAGGTTGCCGATGCCGGCGACCGCGTGCTGGTCGAGCAGCCGGGCCTTGACCGGCGCGCTTCCGCTGGCCAAGGCTTTTTTGAAGGCGGCGTTGCCGATCGTGGCGGCGTCCGGCCCGAGGCGTTCGACCGGCGGGTCCAGCGTGATCCGGCCGAGCCGCCGGGGATCGACCAGCATCATGCGGCCGCCGTCGTCGAACGTGACGGCGAAGCGCGACCACCGGTAGTCGCCCGGCACGCGGCGGCCCTCCCAGTAGTCGCCGCCGTCGATCTCGCCGCCGTCCACGTCGGCGATCACGATCTTCCCCGACATGCCGAGGTGGATGCCGAGCACCGCGCCGTCCTCGGAGGTGTCGCACCACAACGACTTCCCGCGCCGGTGCGCGGCCACCAGCTTGCGGCCGAGCAGCGCCGAGCGGATCTCGCCGGGCTGGTGCGGGCGGCAGACGTAGCTGTCGGTGTCGTCGACCTCGACGATCAGCCGACCGAGCGCGGCCCGTTCGAGGACCGAGCGGGCCGATTCGACCTCGGGGAGCTCAGGCATAGCCACGCTTGAGCATCATGGTGGCGGCCTTGCCGAACTCGGCGTCGGTCGGAATGGCGAAGTCCAACGCGTTGGCGTAGCGGGTGATGATGTTGAACACCGAGGCCACCGCGGCGGCGTCGGTCAGCTGCTGCCGCGTGACGCCGGCAGCCGTTGCTCGTTGGATGTCGGCGGTGAGTTCGTCGGGGCGCAGTGTCATCGTCTCCAGTACGGAAAGCGTGGCGCGCAACGGTTCCGAGATCGGGGCGGTGCGATGGTCGGCCAGGCAGGCATCGGTGACGGCCTGGTCCATACCGAGAACGGCGATCGACCGGTGGGCCCCGACGCAGAACGGGCACGTGTTCCACCGGGCGACCATGGCCGCCATGAGCTCGCGCTCCGACACCGTCCACTCGCTCGGCCCGCGCATCGCTTCCTGCGTCCACGCGCCGAGCGCCGTACCGACAAAAGCCTTGTGGTAGAAGGCAACCCGGGCAGCATCAGGAAGCCGCGCGCCCAACGCCAGCGAGATCACCCGGATCAGCGCGCGGTTGCGGAGGCTGTCGCCCCGCTCGACCTCAGCCAGCCGCATCGATCGCCTCGCGGAACGCGTCCCACCGCTGCAAGCCGGCGCCGACACAGGCCGACATGACGATCTCGAACGCCGCCTTGTCACTGCCGGCAGCGTCGCGGACGGCCGCGACCTCGGCGTCGGTCACCCGATGCGAGGCGTCACGGATCTGTCGGGCCAGCGTGTCGTACGGCTCAGCCACCGGCGATCCGGCCGCGATGGCCGTCCGGAGCGACGCGTCGGTAACCCCGGTGTCGGCGGCCACCGCGGCGCGCAGCGCGTCCGCGAGGTCCTGGTGGCTCATCAGTGCACGTGGCTGCGCCAGTCGGCCGGCACGCGGTCGGCCGGCCCAGGAATGGCGGCGTCCTCGGGGTGCGACTCCGGCCCGGCCAGCGCCGGCCCGTCGTAGAACTCCTCGGTCTGGAAGTTCCAGAACCAGTCCTCGCCCGGCTCGAAGCTGCGGATGAACGGATGCCCGCTGGCCTCGGCGTGCGCGCTGGCGTGCTGGGACGGCGACGTGTCGCAGCAGCCGATGTGCCCGCACTGGGCGCACCGGCGCAGATGCACCCACCAACCGCCGGCCGCGTCGCACTCGACGCAGCCGGTCCCGCTCGGGGGCACGGACGGGTCGATGCCGGGAACGGTCATGAAGTGCCCTCCTGAACGGCCGGTGTGAGCGGGATGCGGACCTGGAACCGGGTGTCGCCCGGCACGGACCGCACGGACAGGTCGCCGCGGTGCTTGTTGACCACGATCCGCCACGAGATGTCCAGGCCGAGCCCGGTGCCGGAGCCGACGGGCTTGGTCGTGAAGAACGGTTCGAAGATACGGTCGGAGATCTCCGCCGGCACGCCGGGGCCGGTGTCGCCGATCTCCACCAGCAGCCGGTCGTCCTCGCGCGCGGTGCGCACGGTCAGCGTGCCGACGCCGTCCATGGCCGCGATGGCGTTGTCGATCAGGTTCGTCCACACCTGGTTGAGCTCGGCCGCGAACACCGGCACCTCGGGCAGGTCGTGGTCGTACTCCTTGACCACGGTGATCCGGTCGCCGATCTTGCGGCCCAGCATGAGCAGCGTGCTGTCCAGCAGCTCGTGCACGTCGACCGGGCGGAACGGGGCCCGGTCCAGCTGCGAGTACTGCTTGGCCGCGGCGACCAGCGTGGACACCCGGGTGGTGGCGTCCTCGATCTCGGTCATCAGCAGCTCGGTCTCGACGGTGTAGTTCAGCCACCGGACGGCGCCCTCGAGGATGGACGGGTCCACCGTGCTCGCGACCGTCTCCAGCCAGGCGACATCCAGCCCCGCCTGCACGAACGTGGGCGCGATCTCCCAGCCGGCCCGGATCTCGTGCTCGTCGAACCAGTCGGACAGCTCGTCCTCCCGGTCGGCCGCCTCCAGCGGCTCCAGCGGCTTGGCCTTGGCCACCAGCTCGACGGCCTGCTCCTGGAGCTGCACCAGCTTCTCCAGCGCGATCCGGTCGTACGGACCGGCGGCGATCATGCCCAGCTTGTGCCGCATGCCGGCGACCCGTTCCCGCAGCGTCGAGGTCGCCCGGATCGCCGCGGCGGCGGGATTGTTCAGCTCGTGGGTCAGGCCGGCCGAAAGGGATCCCAGTGCCAGCAGGCGTTCCCGCTGGCCGATGGCCTGCTGGGTGTTCTGCATGCCGAAGAACAGGCCCTCCAGCATGTGCAGCGCCATCGGGAACCAGTCCCGCATCAGCTGCTCGAACAGGATCGCGTCGAGCACGTAGAACCGCGACGGCTCGGTGACCCGCATCGAGCCGTCGTAGTTCTGCGGCACCCGGTCGCCCAGGAACGCCCGCCAGGCCCCGGCGAACACCCCGGGCTGGGTGGTCCGGCTGATCTCCACGTCCTCGGCGCCGACCCGCCGGGACATCGCCAGGCCGCCCTCGATCATCACGTAGAAGCAGGTCGCCGGGTCGCCCTCGCGATAGAGGAAGCCGGGTTCGATGTGCACGACGTGCCCGTTGCCACACAGCCATTCGAGCTGCTCGTCATTGAGCTTCTCGAACAGGAACAGCGTGCGCAACTCCTCGATCTCGCACGGCAGGCGTTCGGGCTCGGTCATGTCCGCTCCAAATACCGGTGCACCAACATCACCGCCATCGCCCCCTCGCCGACCGCGGAGGCGACCCGCTTGCCGGAGTCGGAGCGCACGTCGCCGGCGACGAACACCCCGGGCACATTGGTCTCCAGGTGATACGGCGGGCGGTCCAACGGCCAGTCCCGCAG
>DATJJB010000101.1:0-5368 GCA_035492655.1 Kutzneria sp.
CTCCTGGATCACGAACAGCAGGGCGACACCGGCCAGCGTGCCGCTGACCGCGCCACTGCCGCCGGTGAGCATGGTGCCGCCGATCACCACCGCGGCGATCGCGTTCAGCTCCAGCCCGACCCCGATCACCGTCACGCCGGAACCCAGCTGTGCGGCCGACATCACTCCCGCGCAGCCGGCCAGCAGTCCCGAGACCACGTACACGCTGATCTTGGTGCGCGCCACCGGCAATCCCATCAGCGAGGCCGCGTCCTCGTTGCCGCCCACCGCGAACAGCCGCATGCCGAACGGTGTGCGCTGCAGCACAACGCCTCCGATCAGGTAGGCGATGACCGCGATCACCACCAGCACGGTCCCGTCACCCAGCCAGCGGAACGCCGAACCGGCCGGCACCAGATAGGTGGTCGAGCCCTCGCTGGTGATCAGCTGGAGCAGGCCGCGGGCGAACAGCAGGCCGCACAGCGTCACGATGAACGGCGCCATCCGCAGCCGGGCGATCAGCGTGCCCTGGATCAGCCCGATCACCCCGCTGACCAGCAAGGGGAGGATGAGCGCGCCGGCAAGGCCCCAGCGGGTCGATCCGTACGCCGCCAGCACCCCCGACAGCGCGTACACCGACCCCACCGACAGGTCGATGCCGCCGCTGATGATCACCAGCGTCATGCCCAGCGCGATCATCGCCAGGAAACTGGCCTGCACGGCCAGATTGCCCAGCGTGTAGGTGGTCAGGAAGGTGCGGAACAGCAGCCCGCCCAGCGCCAGTAGGACAACCAGCACCACCAGCGCACCCTGGCGTTGCAGACGGGCGATCACCTTCCGTTCCTCCTCTCCCGCTGCACCAGCACGGCCGCGGCGATCAGCGCCGCCTCCAACATCTGGGTCACCGAGGCCGGCACGTCGTGCTTGATCAAGGTGGCCGAGATCAGCTGCATCAGCAGCGCGCCGGCCACGGTGCCGATCACCCGGACCCGGCCGCCGGTCAACGGTGTGCCGCCGACCACCACGGCGGTGATCGCCGACAGCTCGATCAGCAGGCCCAGGCTGGACGGGTCGCTGGCGGTCAGCCGCGCGCTGGCCAGCACGCCGGCGATCGCCGCGAACACCCCGGACAGCATGTAGACCGTGAGCAGCGTGCGCCGCACCGGCAGCCCGGCGAACTCCGCCGCCCGGCGGTTGCCGCCAACGGCCACCAGTTGCCGGCCGAACGTCGTGCGCTCGACCAGCAGCGCCACGATGATCACCAGTACCAGCGCGACCAGCACCGTCAACGGGATGCCGATCACCGAGGACGTGCCCAGCGCCAACAGATCCGGGTTGTACAGCTGCTTCAGCTGGCCGTTGGCGATCACCAGCGCCAGCCCTCGGCCGCCCACCAGCAACGCCAGCGTCGCCACGATCGGTTGCACGCCGGCGAAGGTCACCAGCGATCCGTTCAACAACCCGGCCGCCGCACCGGCGATGAGGCAGACCAGGATCGACGCCACCACGCCGTAACCCAGGTACAGCGGCAACAACGCCGCCGCGATGGCCATCACCGAGCCGACCGACAGGTCGATGCCCTCGGTGCCGATCACGAGCGCCATGCCCAGCGCCACGACGAGCACCGGCACCACCTGCACCAGCTGGGTGCGGAGGTTGTCGCCGGTCAGGAAGCTGGGCGTGATGATCACGTTGATGACGACCAGCACCACCAGCGCCAGATAGACGCCGTAGTCGCGAATGGCGGTGCGTTTCAGGAGGGGGCTAATGGTCATCGGCGATCACCGCCATCACGCCGTCGACCGTCACCTGGTCGCCGGTCAGCTCGGCCACCGATGTCCCCTCCCGCAACACGACCACCCGGTCCGCGCCCTCCACCAGCTCCTCCAGATCGCTGGACACCAGCACGATGCCCAGACCCTGCCCGGCGAGCTCGTCGACCAGGGCCTGCACCTCGGCCTTGGCCCCGACGTCGATGCCGCGGGTGGGCTCGTCGAGCAGCAACACCTTGGGGCTCATGGCCAACCATCGGGCCAGCATCACCTTCTGCTGGTTGCCGCCGGACAGCTCGCCGACCTTCTGCTCGGGCGACGCGGCCTTGATCCGTAGGCGACGCATGAAGGTGTCGACGATCTCGCGCTGTTTCCGTTTGGAGACAACGCCGGCGACCGACAACCGCGGGAGCGCGGCCAGCACGATGTTCTCCCGTACGGACAGGTTGGGGATGATGCCCTCGGCCTTGCGGTCCTCGGGCACCAGCACGAGGCCGGCCCGGATGGCGGCCGGCGTGGAGCCGGCGCGGACTCGCTTGCCGGCAACCTCGATCTCCCCGGAATCCAGGGGCTGCAAGCCGACCAGGGCCTTCATCGTCTCGGTGCGGCCGGAGCCCAGCAGCCCGCCGAGTCCGACGACCTCGCCGGGATGCACGGTCAGGTCGACCCCGTCGAGGACCGTCCGGCGGCGCAAACCCTTGCCGCGCAACACGGTCGCGTCGGTGCTGTCGTGCTCGCCGGCGAACACCGTGCGATCCCCGGACAGCTCGCGGCCGAGCATGGTGGCCACCAGCTCCAGCCGGCCGATGTCGGCCAGCGGTCCACTGTGGACGACCACACCGTCACGGAGAACCGTGACGGTGTCGCAGACCTGGTACAGCTCCTCCAGCCGGTGGCTGACGTAGAGCACCGCCACGTCCCGCTCGTGCAACCGTCGGATCACCGCGAAAAGCGTTTCCACCTCACGGGGTTCCAGCGACGAGCTCGGCTCGTCCATGATCACGACCTTGGCTCGGGCCCGCACCGCCCGCGCCACCGCGATCATCTGCTGCACGCCAAGGCCCAGCGTCCGCAGCTGCCGCCGCGGATCCACGCTGATGCCCAGCTCCGACAACAGTTCCCGGGCTTGCGCCTGCATGCCCGGGAAGTCGATGAGCCGCAGGCGATTGCGGGGCTCGTGGCCAAGGAACAGGTTCTGTGCCACTGACATCGACGGCACCAGGTTGACCTCCTGGTACACCGTGCTGATGCCCGCGGCCTGCGCGTCCAGCGGCCGTGAGAACGCCACCGGCTCGCCGTCCAGCTCCAGCCGGCCGGCATCGGGTTGGTACACGCCGGTCAGCACCTTGATCAGGGTGGACTTGCCGGCCCCGTTCTCGCCGACCAGGGTGTGCACCTGGCCGGGGCGCAGCTCGAAATCCACCTCCCGCAGCGCCTGCACACCGGCGAAGTGCTTGCTCACCCCGACCGCTCTGAGCAATCGAGCCTCCTCGTGCGAGAAATACGAGTCCCCGACCGGCGCGCACTGCCGGTCGGGGACTCGGGACCACTCAGTAGGCGTTGTTCACCTGAGCGGCGGCGTTGGCGCTGTCGTACTCCTTGTCCTGAATGGTGATCGTCTGCGGGATCGCCTTGCCGTCGAGGAAGTCCTTCAGCGTGGACAGCGCCAGCGGGCCGAACCGGGGGTTGGACTCGACGTCCCCGTTGATCTGGCCGTTGACGATGCCCTGCACCACGTTGCGGGTGCCGTCCACCGAGAACACCTTGATGTCGGTGCCGGGCTTCTTGCCGGCGCCGTTGATCGCGGTCACCGCGCCCAGCGCCATCTCGTCGTTCTCGGCGTAGATCGCGGTGATGTCCGGGTGGGCCTGTAGCAGCTGCTCGGTCACCGACTGGCCCTTCTCCCGGGTGAAGTCGCCGGTCTGCTGGGCGACGACCTGCACGTTGGGCGCGTTGGCCTTGAGGTAGTCGGTGAAGCCGCTGGTGCGGTCGGTGGTCACGTTGTTGCCGGTGGCGCCGAGCAGGATCGCCACCTTGGCCGTGCCGTTGGTCGCCTTCACCAGCTGGGTCGCCGCCCGCTTGCCCTGGGCCACGAAGTCCGAGCCGATGAACGTGAGGTAGTCCTTGCACGGGGTGGCCGAGGACAGCTTGCGGTCGATGGTCACCACCGGGACCTTCTTGTCCCGGGCCGCCTGCAGCGCCGGCTCGAGGCCCTCCGAGTTCAGCGGGGCCACCACGAGCAGGTTCGCGCCCTGGGCCAGCAGACCCTGGATGTCGGAGATCTGCTGGCTCAGGTTGGAGTTGGCGTTGCGCTTGAGCAGCTGCACGCCCTGCTTCTGGGCCTCGTCGGTGATCGACTGGGTCTCGGTGATCCGGAACGGGTTGGCCTCGGCCTCGGACTGCGAGAAGCCGATGACCGCCTTGCTGAAGTCCACCTTCGTGGCGCCGTAGGCGTCCAGGGTGCAGGTGGGGCCGGACGAGTTGGACGCGGTCTGCTGCCCGCCGCCGGTCGAACCGGTGCCGCCGGCGCCGTTGTTCTCCGGGTTGGCGCATGCGGAGATCACCAGCAGTGCGGCGACCGCGGCCACCGCCCCAAGGGAAGACTTCATCGTCAACATCCCTTCTACCCGCTTCGCATCAAACTAACGGAAAACTGCGTTTTGCTGTCAAGCGGTCACGCAAGGTTTGTCCGATCAGGTGTCCGACCGGGACAGCTGGTCGATCTCGGCCGCCGACAGCGCCCGGTCGTAGACGTGCACGTCGTCCAGCGCGCCGGGCCAGAAGTCGACCTGGGCCTTGTTGTAGAGCGCCCGCCCGAGCACCGTGTGGCCGACGGCCGCCTCCCCCGGGCAGTAGGGCGCGGTGCCGGCGAGCTGGCCGTTGACGTACAGCCGGAGCTGCGAGTGCGCCGAGTCGTACTCACCGACCAGGTGGTACCAGACCCCGACCTGCGGAATCGGCCCCAGCGCCCGGATCGTCGGCGTGCTGAAGGCGAGCCGGTTGTCCTGGGCTGAGTACTGGAGGAAGAACTCGCTGATGCCGTCACTGCGGTCCTGGCTCACCGCGGTGGCGAACCGGCCGGTCTTGTCCAGCCGCACCCACGCCGCCACCGAGTAGTCGGTCGTGGTGTCCAGAATGGACGAATTGGTGTCGGCCCACTGGTTGGCGCCGTTGAGTTCCAGCGCCTGCCCGCGGTGACCGTCCGTCCACACCGGACCGTTCTGCAACGCCAGGTCGTGGCCGTGACCGGAGGAGTCGTCGCCGACGCCGTCCAGCGGCCAGGAGCCGACGCCGGTGAGGCCGGGCGTGCCGGGTGGTGGCGGGGTGGGCTGGGTGGCCTGCCCGGACGCGGCGATGACCGCCTTGTTCACCGCGCGGACCGGGGCCAGATCGGGCTTGAGCACCTTGCGGTCGTAGGTGAACAGGCCGTTGACCTCGTTCTCCACGTCAGTGGCCTGGGTGTAGATGGCCGCCGACAGCCCGCACTTGACCTCGCAGTCCTTGACCTTGTTCAGCAGCTCGACATAACGGCTGGTCAGGGTGGCCTTGTCCGGCTCCATCTCGTAGCTGCCGCCATGACCCGGCTGCCACTCGTGACCCGGCGCGATCAGCCCGAG
>DATJJB010000102.1:0-4725 GCA_035492655.1 Kutzneria sp.
GCCGATCACCAGGATCAGCATGCCGGTGGCGATGGAGTGGTTGACCATGTACGACACCGCGCCGACCTCGGACTGCGAGGTGAAGGCGAAGATGCCGATGGCGATGAAGCCGAAGTGCGCGATCGACACGTACGCGATGAGCCGCTTGAGGTCGGTCTGCCCCACCGCGAGCAGCGAGCCGTACAGCACGCCGATCACACCGAGCACCAGCACCAGCGGCGCGAGCACCTTGCTGGCCTCCGGGAACATCGGCAGCAGGTAGCGCAGGAAACCGAAGGTGCCGACCTTGTCCAGCACACCGACCAGGATCACGGCCACACCGATCGGCGCCTGTTCGGCGGCGTCGGGCAGCCAGGTGTGCAGCGGCACCAGCGGCGCCTTGATGGCGAAGGCCAGGAAGAAGCCGAAGAACAGCCACACCTGGGTGCCCAGCGGCGCGTCCCGCACCACGGTCACCAGCGTCGCCCAGTCGAAGGTGCCGTGCCCCAGCTTGTCGGCGGCCAGCGAGTAGCAGCCGATCGCCGAGGCCAGCATGATCAGGCCGCCGAGGAACGAGTACAGGAAGAACTTCACCGCCGCGTACTGCCGGCGGGCGCCGCCGTAACCGCCGATGAGGAAGTACATCGGGATCAGCATGATCTCGAACAGCACGTAGAACAGGAACACGTCGGTGGCGGCGAACACGCCGACCATCAACGACTCCTGCACCAGGATCAGCGACAGGAAGCCACCGGCGGACCGGCCGGCCGGCAGCTTCTCGGCCCAGCCGGCGCCGATCACGATCGGCACCAGCAGCGCGATCACGCCGATCATCACCAGCGCGATGCCGTCGACGCCGAACGACAGGTGCACACCCAGCTGCGCCATCCAGTTCACCGACGAGGAGAACTGGATGCGGTCGCCGCCGGGCACGTAGCTGATCCACAGCGCCACCGCGAGCACGAACTCGACCAGGGTCACGGCGAGCGCGGTGATCTTGGCGGTCCGGTCGTCGTTCTTCAGGAACGCCACCACCAGCGCGCCGACCAGCGGCAGCACCAGCAGGGCGAGCAGCAACCCAGTTCCCATCAGGAGAACCTCACCATCAGCAGAGCCGCGACCACCAGGACGGAGCCGCCCAGCATGGTCAGCGCGTAGGACCTGACGAACCCGGTCTGGGTGCGCCGCAGCAGCGAGGACAGGAAGCCGAGCGTGCCGGCCAGCCCGGTGACGGCGCCGTCGACACCCTTGTCGTCCACCACGACCAGGCCCCGGGTGAGCGCCTCGCCGGGCTTGGCGAACAGCGCCTCGTTCAGGGCGTTGCCGTACAGGTCGGCACGGGCCGCGCGGACCGGCCAGGACACCTTGGCCGGCTTCTCCAGCGGAACGTCCTTGCGGCCGACGAACAACCAGGCCGCGCCGGCGCCGATCACCATGAGCGCCAACGAGATCACCGTGAGGCCGATCTCCGGGATCGGGCCATCGCCGTGCGCACGCAGCGCGCCCAGCGACGGCTCCAGCCAGTTGGCCAGCCGGTCGCCGCTGGTGAGGAACCAGCCGGCGCCGATGGAGCCGACGGCCAGGATGATCATCGGCACGGTCATCACCGCGGGCGACTCGTGCGGGTGGAAGTCCTTGCCGTCCTCGGACTTGATGTCCTTCCAGCGTTCCTTGCCGAAGAAGGTCATCAGCATCAGCCGGGTCATGTAGAACGCGGTCAGCGCCACGCCCAGCATGGCCGCGCCGCCGAACACCCAGGCGTGCCAGCCCTCGCCGGAGAACGCCGCCTCGATGATGGCGTCCTTGGAGTAGTAGCCGGACAGGAACGGGAAGCCGATCAGGGCCAGGTAGCCGAGGCCGAAGGTGACGAACGTGATCGGCATCCGCTTGTACAGGCCGCCGAACTTGCGCATGTCGACCTCGTCGTTCATGCCGTGCATGACCGAACCGGCGCCGAGGAACAGCCCCGCCTTGAAGAAGCCGTGCGTGAGCAGGTGCACGATGCCCAGCGCGTAGCCGATCGGGCCGAGGCTGACCGCGAGGATCATGTACCCGATCTGGCTGACGGTGGAGTAGGCCAGCACCTTCTTGATGTCGTCGTAGGCACAGCCGACGATGCACCCGATCAGCAGCGTGATGGTGCCGATGATGGTGACGACCAGCCGCCCGTCCTCGGTGAGGTTGTAGATCGGGTTGGACCGGGCGATCAGGTACACACCGGCGGTGACCATGGTTGCCGCGTGGATCAGGGCCGAGACCGGGGTCGGGCCCTCCATCGCGTCGGGCAACCAGGCCTGCAACGGGAACTGGCCGGACTTGCCACAGGCGCCGAGCAGGAGCAGCAGGCTGATGGCCAGGACGGTGCCCGGCGACAGCGTGCCGATCTTCGCGAACACCTCGGTGTACTGCGTGGTGCCGAGATTGGTCCACAGCAGGAAGATGGCGATGGCCAGGCCGACGTCGCCGACCCGGTTCATCAGGAAGGCCTTCTTGGCCGCGGTCGCCGCGGACGGCCGGTTCTGGTACCAGCCGATCAGCAGGTAGGACGCGAGACCGACGCCCTCCCAGCCGAAGTACAGCGTCACGAAGCCGTTGCCCAGCACCAGCAGCAGCATCGCCGCGACGAACAGGTTGAGGTAGGCGAAGAACCGCCGCCGCCCGTCGTCGTGCGACATGTAGCCGATGGAGTAGATGTGGATCAGCGAGCCGACGCCGGTGATCAGCAGCACGAAGGTCACCGACAGCGGGTCCAGCCGCAGGCCGAAGTCGACCTGCAGGGTCTGCACCGGGATCCAGGAGAAGAGGTGCAGTTCCGAGACCCGCTGCGCGGCCGCGTGGCTGGTGGTGTCGAAGAACAGGATCACGCCGTACACGAAGGCGGCCAGCACCGTCGCGCAGCCGAGCAGGTGGCCCCACTTGTTGGCGGCCTTGCCGGCCACCAGCAGGATGACCGCGCCGACCAGGGGCAACACGAGCAGCAGCCAGGCGAACTGCCCGACCGCGGAGATATCCGTCATTTTCCCGGTCGCCCCTTAGTACTTGAGCAGGTTCGAGTCGTCGACCGAGGCCGACCGACGGGTCCGGAAGATGGCCATGATGATGGCCAGGCCGACCACGACCTCGGCGGCGGCCACCACCATCACGAAGAAGCCCATCACCTGGCCGTCGAGCTGGCCGTTGATCCGCGCGAAGGTGACCAGCGTCAGGTTCACCGCGTTGAGCATCAGCTCGACGCACATGAACACGACGATGGCGTTGCGCCGGACCAGCACACCGATCGCGCCGATGCTGAACAGCAGCGCCGACAGCAGCAGGTAGTAGGTCGGCGTCATCGCTTCGCCTCCTCGTGGTCGCCGGTCAGCGCGTGCGCGTCGGCGTGGTGCTCGGTGCCGGCGACCTCGGCCCGGTCGTGGTCGAACGTCTCCGAGGCGGTGGCCTCGATCAGCTCGGACAGCGACTCGGGGGCGACGGAGCCGTCCGGCAGCAGCGCCGGGGTGGCCACCGAGTTGGCGGTGGCGAACACGCCGGGGCCGGGCAGCGGCGAGGGCCGGTTGCCGCGGAAGCGCTCGATCACCAGCTCGCGCTGGGACTTCAGCGCCTGCTTGCTCTTGCCGACGAAGGCCAGCACCATCGCGCCGACGGCGGCGGTGATCAGCAGCGCCGAGGTCAGCTCGAACGGGAACAGGTAGTCGGTGAAGACCAGCTTGCCGATGTTGTTCAGGTTGCCGCCCTGGTTGGCCTGGGCCAGCCCGACCGACGGGACCTGGGACACCGCGCGCAGCAGGGCCGAGACGGCGACGCCGGCGAAGCCGATGCCGAAGATCGCGGCGATCACCCGCTGCCCGCGCAGCACCTCCACCACCGAGTCGGAGCTGTCCCGGCCGACCAGCATCAGCACGAACAGGAACAGCATCATGACCGCGCCGGTGTAGACGATGATCTGCACGAAGCCCAGGAACGGCGCCTGCTGCAGCATGTACAGCACGCCGAGGCTGAGCATGGTCAGCACCAGGAACAGCGCCGAGTGCACGGCGTTGCGGGCGAACAGCATGCCGAGGCCGCCGAGCAGGGCCAGCGGGCCGAGGATCCAGAAGCCCACGGCCTCGCCGGTGCTCACCACGTCGGCCGGCGGCGGCGCGGTCTGCTGCTGTTGCATCACGAACTGCACGAGCGCGCTCACTTGGCCGCCTCCCCTCGCGCCAGCTCGGGCCCGTTGACGTAGTAGTCCTGCTCGTTCTCGCCCAGCCGCATCGGGTGCGGCGGCTGCTCCATGCCGGCCAGCAGCGGCGCCATCAGGTCTTCCTTGGTGAAGATCAGGCGCTGCCGGTCGTCGTCGGCCAACTCGTAGAAGTTGGTCATGGTCAGCGAGCGGGTCGGACAGGCCTCGATGCACAGGCCGCAGCCGATGCACCGGAGGTAGTTGATCTGGTAGTCCTTGCCGTACCGCTCACCGGGCGAGAACCGCGCGTCCTCGGTGTTGTCGCCGCCCTCGACGAAGATCGCGTCGGCCGGGCAGGCCCAGGCGCACAGCTCGCAGCCGACGCACTTCTCCAGCCCGTCCGGATGCCGGTTGAGCTGGTGCCGGCCGTGGTATCGGGCGGCGGTCGGCCGGTAGTCCTCCGGGTACTGCTCGGTCACGACCTTCTTGAACATCGTCGAGAAGGTGACGCCGAAGCCCTTGAGGGGATCAAGAATCCCCATCGCTGGCCTCCTTCGGGGTGGACGACGCCGCCACGGCAGCGGGTT
>DATJJB010000103.1:0-16822 GCA_035492655.1 Kutzneria sp.
CACCTCGTCGTTGAACTTGTAGCCCGGGCCGCCGGTGCCGTCGCCCTTGGGGTCGCCGCACTGCAGCATCTGCAGGCCCGACGTGCTCAGCCGGTGGCAGCTGGTGTTGTCGTAGTAGCCCTGGCCGGACAGGCTCACGAAACTGTTCACCGCGCACGGGGCCAGCGACCGGTCCAGCGTCAGCGGGATGTCGCCGTCGTTGGTCTTCAGCGTCACCGCGACCGTGCCCTGGGCCGAGACGTTCGCGCCGTTGGGCAGGTTGTTGGCCTTGGCCGCGTCGCCGTCCTTGGTGTACGTGCAGTTCACCGTGGCGCCCAGCGGGGTCGGCCGCTTGGGCGCGGCGGCCAGCGCGGTCGGGATGGTGATCGGCGGCTTCGCCGTCGTGGTGGTCGGCGTGGTCGAGGACGCCGCCGCGTCGGAGGAGCTGGCGCCGCCGGCGGCCACCGCCCACCAGATCAGACCGCCGGCCAGGATCACCGCGCCCGCGGTGGCGGAGATGCTGGTGATACGGCGGCGACGCGCCCGCTGAGCTCGGCGAACGAGCTGCCGCTCCAACTTCCGCTTCGCGGCCTCGCGGCGCTGTTCGTTGCTCGGCACCTGCGCTCTCCCCATGGTCGTGACGACAAGACTGCCGCGAGTGTAGGACGACGGGGTGTGACCGCTGTGTGGTGGTCCCCGCCCGGTAGGCTTGGCGGGTTCGTCCGCCGCCGAGATGGAGGTTCCGCCCGTGCTCGTCGTCGGGTTCCCGACCGGCGCCCTCCAGGCCAACTGCTATCTGCTGGCGGCCGGCGAAGGCGAGGCGTGCGTCGTCGTCGACCCTGGTCAGGACGCGGTCGAGCCGATCGCCGACGCGCTGCGCAAGCACCGCCTGTCCCCGGTCGCGGTGCTGCTCACGCACGGTCATTTCGATCACGCCTTCTCCGTCACGCCGGTGTGCGACGGCAACGACGTGCCGGCCTGGATTCACCCCGACGACCGCGGCATGCTGTCCGATCCGTTGCGCGGCGTGAGCGCCGAGACGGCCGCGTTCTTCGGCGGCCGCCTGGAGATGCGCGAGCCGTCCGAGGTCCGCGAGCTGTCCGACGGCGTCACCCTCGACCTGGCCGGGCTCCAGCTGCTGGTCGATCACACCCCGGGCCACACCGGCGGTTCGGTGATGTTCCGCGCCGGCACCGAGGAGGGCGGCCGGCTGGTGCTGTCCGGCGACACCCTGTTCGCCGGCTCGATCGGCCGCACCGACCTGCCCGGCGGCGACCACTCGGCGATGCTGGACTCGTTGCGGGACAAGGTGTTGACCCTGCCCGACGACACGGTGGTGCTGCCTGGGCACGGCGGTACGACCACCATCGGGCGGGAGCGCGCCGGCAACCCGTTCCTGCTCGGCCTCAGTGACAGTGGCCTTGGGGACAATGGCCTTGGGGACCGTCCCTCCGCGCCGCGACGGGGGATGTGAGGCGTGTCCGAACGCATCCCGCTTGACCTGCTGGAGCCGGCGGTGGTGCGCAAGCGCGCCCGGTTCGTGGTGATCGCCGCGCTGGTGCTGGGCCTGGTCATCGGCGAGGTGGTGGCGCTGCTCGGCGGGCTGATCGCCGGCGGCGTCACCGCCCTGGTGGTGGCCGTGCCGATCATCGTGCTGGCCGTCGTGGAGTCCCGCCGGCGGGTGTGGCTCGAGGGCTCACGGGTGTCCGTGCGGGCGCTGGGCACGCGGACCGTCGACCTGCACGGCCTGACCGACCTGGACCTGATGGTCACCGACGTGCGCGGCAACCGCACCATCGGCCTGCTGGTCACCGGCGAGCCCAAGGGCCGCACGATCAACGTCGCGCTGGCCACGTACACCGCGGTCGCCGGGCGCTCGCTGGGCATCCTGGCGCTGCGGCGGCTGGCCGACGGACTGTCCGGCGCCGGCGATCCCGGTCCGCTGGTCTTCGCCGAGCTGCTGGTGGCCGAGCTGCGGGCCGAGGCCCGCGGCGAGGACCTGCCCGGTCGGCCGCTATATCAGTTGGCCGCCGCAGTGCCGGGCGGCAAGCTGGCCCAACGCATCAAGACCGACGCCGTGACCCGCTTCGTGGCCACGCTCGACTCGTAACCCACTCGCTGAGGAAACCGACACCGTGAAGATGGACAACAGCCCCGCCCGGGGCACCCGTGACCTGCTCCCGTCGGCCGTGGCCACCCGGGACCATGTGCTCGCCACGATCACGGACGTCTACCACCGGTTCGGCTACCAGCGCATCGAGACCCCGGCGCTGGAGGACATCACCCGGCTCACCGGCGGCCAGGGCGGCGAGAACGAGAAGCTGCTGTTCCAGGTGCTGCGGCGGGGGCTGCCGGCCACCGTCGAGGCCGACACGCCGCTGTCCGAGCTGATCGACCTCGGGCTGCGCTTCGACCTGACCGTGCCGCTGACCCGGTTCTACGGCAACAACCAGGCCGCGCTGCCGCAGCCGTTCCGGTCCTTCCAGTTCGGGCCGGTGTGGCGGGCCGAGCGGCCGGCCAAGGGCCGCTACCGGCAGTTCTACCAGTGCGACATCGACATGATCGGCGAGGCCTCGGTGCTGGCCGAGGTGGAGCTGATCGAGGCGACCGCGGCGGCGCTGGCCGGCGTCGGCCTGACCGGCACCACCGTGCGGCTGTCCGACCGGCGCTACCTGTCCGCGCTGGCCGGCGCCGTCGGCCTGGACGAGTCGGCCTGGTCCGGGTTCTTCATCGGCCTGGACAAGCTGGACAAGATCGGCTGGGACGGCGTGCGGGCCGAGCTCACCGGCCGTGGCCTGCCCGGCGAGGCGATCGACGCCGCCCGGGAGCGGATCGAGGCCCTCACCGGCCTGGCCGCCGACAAGGTCGCGGACGCGCTGTCCGACACCATCCCGTCGCTGGCCGACGACGTCGTCGCCGACCTGGGCACCGTCGCCGGCTGCCTGGACGAGCTGTCCGGGCTCACCTGGGAGTTCGACCCGACCCTGGTCCGCGGCATGGGCTACTACACCGGCCAGATCTTCGAGGTCGGCCACCCGTCGGTCAGCTACTCGCTGGCCGGTGGCGGCCGCTACGACCGGCTGGTCGGCCGTTCGCTGGGCAAGGACGTGCCGGCCTGCGGCTTCTCCATCGGCTTCGAGCGCATCGTGGACATGCTGGGCGAGCTGCCCCGTGCGGACAGCGTCGCCGTGCTGTTCGAGTCCGACGTCCCGCTGGCCCGCGTGTTCGAGGTGGCTCGTGGCGTGCGGAACGACGGTCGGACCGCTGCCGTGCAGCCGCGTTCCGGCAAGTTCGGCGCGCAGCTGGCCCGGCTGGAGGCCGCCGGCTTCACCTCGTTCATCCACGTCAAGGCCGACACCGTCGAGGTCGAGGAACGGCCGCTCGGCGGCAAGTGATCAGTGCCGGTCCTCGGCGTTGTAGGGCCGGTTCCGCAGCTCCGGCGGCGCCGAAGGGTGGCCGCCCGGCAGCTCGGGCGGCGGTGGCAGTCGTCGGGTCTGACCCGGCGGCGGCTGCCGGCGCGGCGGCTGGGCCTGCCCTTGGCGCGGTGCCAGCTGGGTCTGCTGCTCGGGCCGTGGTCGCCGGATGGCTTCCGTGGGCTGGTGTTGCCGCGCCCCGGGTGGGCTCTGCGTCCGTGCGCGCACGGCGTCGAACCGTTCGGTCGGCACGTCGTCCGGGTTGACGCGCTTGCGGCGCACCGGTTCCGGCTTCTCCTCGGCCTTGGGCGGCTCGGGTTCCGGGACTTCCGCCGGCTCAGCGACTGCCGGCTCCTCGATCGTCTCCTGGCGGGCGATCATGGCCGCGAGGAAGGTGGTGATGGGCACGGACGCCACCAGGCCGATGCTGCCGACCAGGGTCCGCACCAGCTCCTGGGCGACGGTCTCGGCGGTCAGCAGGTCGGTGAGGCCGCGGCCGCTCGCGGAGTAGGCGAGCAGCAGCGGCAGGGCGGCGCCGGCGTAGGCCATCACGAGGGTGTTGACCGACGAGGACATGTGGTCGCGGCCGATGCGCAGCCCGGCGGCGTACAGGTCGCGCCAGCCGAGCTTCGGATTGGCCCGCCGTAGTTCCCACACCGCGCTGGTCTGCGTGACGGTGACGTCGTCGAGCACGCCGACGGAGCCGATCACGATGCCGGCCAGCAGCAGGCCGCGGACGTCGATGCCGTGGCCCAGCACGGAAATCAGGTTCGCGGTGTCCTCGTCCAAGCCGGTCAGACTGGCGACCGCGGAGAACAGCCAGCCCAGCACGCCGATCAGGCCGAGGCTGACCAGCGTGCCGACCACGGCGGTCGAGGTGCGCGCGGACAGCCCGTGGGTCAGGTACAGCACCAGGAACATGATCACCGCGGCGCCGACCACACCCACGGTGAGCGGGTCCTTCCCGGCAACCATCGCCGGCAGTACAAAAAGGACGATGACCACGAAGGTGAGCACCAGCGCGCCCAACGCCTTCAGGCCCTGCATCCGCCCCAGGATCAGCACCGCCGCCGCGAACAGCACGCCCAGCAGGGCCAGCGGGAAGCCGCGCTGGAAGTCCAGCAGCTGGTACGAACCGGGATCGTTCGGATCGGCGCCGTTGTAGCCGAGCACGACCTTGTCGCCGACGGTGAACCGCGGCGTGGACGGCTCGATCGGCATCGGCTCGGTGATGGTCTGCTGGTTGTCCAGCTGGACGGTGATGGCCTCGCACTGCTTGCCGCCGCCCCCGCCGCCACAGTCACTGGACACGACCTTGGTGACCACGCCGTACTCGGTGACCATGGCCTGCTGGGTGGTCGCGCGGCCGCCGCCCCAGGGGAAGAGCACCACGACGCCGACGACCGTCAGGGCGGCGAGCGGCAGCAGCAGGCCGATGACCAGCCTGCGCACCCGGGTCGACGCCGGGGCGGCCGGCCCGTGACCGTGCCCATGCCCGTGGCTCATCACCACATCCTGACTGGTCCCCGCTCCGGCCTTGTCGCGGGTGCCGTTCTCCATGCCGGTGCAGACTCCGCTGCCACCTGTTCGGTTGCTCCGAACGCCGAATCGGTTGACGCGCGATCGAACATGTGTTCGACTGCTGGGGTGCGATGGGACGAGCAACGGGTCGACCGTGACGAACCGGCGCTGCTGGGACTGTCCGGCCTCATCAGGTCGGTGCGCTCGCCGGAGTTCGCCGGCGTGGTGTTCCACGAGGTGCGGGCCAAGAGCGTGCTGAACCGGGTGCCCGGCGGGTCGCCCATGCCGTTCAGCTGGACCGTCAACCCCTATCGCGGCTGCACGCACGCCTGCGTCTACTGCCTGGCCGGCGAGACGCCGATCCTGCTGGCCGACGGCGGCACGAAACCGTTGGCCCGGCTGGAAGTCGGCGACGACATCGTCGGCACCCAGGTGGTCGGCCCCGGGCGGCGTTACGTGCGCACGAAGGTGCTGGCGCACTGGCGCACCACCAAGCGCGCGTACCGGGTCACCCTGCACGACGGCACCGAGATCGTGGCCAGCGGCGACCACCGCTTCCTCGCCGCCGATGGCTGGCGCTACGTCACCGGGGCCATGCGTCCTCATCTGACGGTCGGCGTCCGCCTTGTCGGCACCGGGAGTTTCGCCTTACCGCCGGAGGAAACCGAGGGCTACCAACGGGGTTACCTGTGCGGCATGGTCCAGGGCGGTGGCATGGAAGGCTTCCGGGTGGCGCTGGCCGGCGCGGAGGGCATCGACCGCACCGAGCGCTACCTGTCCGAGCTCGGCACGTCCGCCGTGCCGACTGTGTTGAATTCTTGGGCTCTGCCGCTCGCGCCGGGCCTTGACTGGCACAAGGGTTTGCTGGCCGGCATCTTCGACGCCCGTGGCAGCGTTCGGGACGGCGTGGTCCGGATCTTCACTCGGGACCACCGGCTGCTGGACGCGATCTGCCTGGCGTTGAAGGAACTCCACTTCGACCACCACGTGACCGAGGACCGCCGGGCGGTGGTGCTGACCGCCGAGCTGGGGGAGCGGCTGCGGTTCCGGCAGACCGTCGATCCGGCCACCGCCGACCGGCTGGCCCTTGACGGCGAGCTGGTGCCGGCCGCGGACCGGACCGTGACGAAGATCGAACGCCTGGAATCCCAGGGCCTGTACGACATCACCACCGGCACCGGCGACTTCGTCGCCGACGGCGTGGTCAGCCACAACTGCTTTGCCCGCAACACCCACACGTATCTGGACCTGGACGCGGGGCACGACTTCGACAGCCAGGTCGTGGTCAAGGTCAACGCGGCGGAGTTGTTGCGGGCCAGGCTCTCCTCGCCACGGTGGACCCGTGAGCACGTGGCGATGGGCACCAACACCGACCCGTACCAGCGGGCCGAGGGCCGCTACCAGCTGATGCCCGGCATCATCCAGGCGCTGGCCGACAGCGGCACGCCGTTCTCGATCCTGACCAAGGGCACCACGATGTCCCGCGACATTCCGCTGCTGGCGGCGGCGGCCAAGCGGGTGCCGGTCGGGCTGGGGGTGTCGATCGCCTTGCTGGACAAGGAGATCCACCACACCTTGGAACCCGGCACACCCAGCCCGCAGGCCCGGCTGGAACTGGTCCGCCGGCTGGCCGACGCCGGCCTGCCCTGCGGGGTGTTCATCGCGCCGGTGCTGCCCGGGCTGACCGATTCGGCCGAGCGACTGGACGATCTGCTGGCCGCGATCGCCGCGGCCGGCGCCACCGGCGTGACCGTGCTGGCGCTGCATCTGCGTCCGGGCGCGAAAGAATGGTTTGCCGGCTGGCTGAAACGGGAACACCCGCATCTGGTCCCTGGCTACCGCGAGCTCTACGGCACCGGCAGTTATGCGGACCGTCGCTACCGTCGTCGGCTCGCGGCCCTGGTGGAACCGTTGGTGCGCAAGCACGGTCTCGCGCCCAAGGTCGCCAGGGACGCGCCGTCCGGCGTGCCCGGCGCGGACCAGGACGCGACCTGGCCGGCCGGCGCGCTGCCGGTCGGCGCGGTGGCCCCTGTCCACCGCGTCGACCAGGAGCAGCTCACCCTGCTTTAGGGCTTGCGGCCGATGCCGCCGACGATGCAGTACTGCACCGGGTCCATCGGCTTGATCTGCGGGCCGTCCGGCCACCAGCGCACGCACTCGACCACGCCCGGCTCCACCATCTCCAGGCCGGGGAACATGCCCTCGATCTCGGCCCGGGTGCGGAACACGCCGCTGCCCATCGGGCTGTGCACGAACATGTCCTCCATGCGGCGGGCCAGTTCGTTGTACTCCTCGGACTCGGGGTCGAAGAAGTGGCTGATGCCCACGTACGAGCCCGAGGGCAGCGCGTCCACGTAGGTCTGCATGATCTCCTGCGCCCGGTCACCGGTGTAGTGGTGCAGGGTGCCCATGTGGAACAGGGCCAGCGGCTCGTTGAAGTCGATGTACTTGCGCACCACCTCGTCCTGCAGCAGCGACTCCGGGTCGAAGATGTCGGCCGCGCTGAAGTGGGTCTGCTCGTTCTCCTCCAGCAGCGCGCGGCCGTGCGCGATCACCACCGGGTCGTTGTCCACGTAGACGACCTTGGAGTCCGGGTTGAGCCGCTGCGCCACCTGGTGCGTGTTCTCCGCCGTCGGCAGGCCGGATCCGCAGTCCAGGTACTGCGTGATGTTGGTCTGGCTGGCGATGAAGCGGGTCGCGCGGATGAGGAAGTTCCGGTTGTCGATGGCGAGCAGCGCGGCCTCGGGTGCGACCGACTTCACCCGCCGGAACACCTCCCGGTCGACCTCGTAGTTGTCCTTGCCGTTCAGGAAGGCGTCGTAGACGCGGGCAATGCTGGCCTTGGTCGTGTCGATGTGCACTGGTGCTTTGGGAGTGGGCATCTCCGCCTCGCAGACCGTCAGGGTGGTTCCGACAACCGAGCGGGTAAGCCTATTGGTGTCCGCCAACTGCGGTAAACGGCGGTGCGCTGTCGGGCTCGGCCTGCGTCGGTGTACGTTGAGTAGTCGGGTTCGCCGGCAAAAGGCCCTGATGGAAGCGCCTGGGGAGGGGCCGGCGAGCAGGGCGGACCCGGGTGCTGAGGGCGTAAGGGAGGAGCCGGAATGGGCGCGATTGACCCCACCAATTCATCCGAAAGTGGTAACGGCCGCTCGGTTGATCACGGTGCAGGGCCGACCGCGCGGCGGATCGTGCTCGGCTCGCAGCTGCGCCGGCTACGGGAGGCGGCCGAGATCACCAGGGCCGACGCCGGCTACGCGATCCGCGGCTCCGAGTCCAAGATCAGCCGGCTCGAGCTCGGGCGGGTCAGCTTCAAGGAGCGCGACGTCGCCGACCTCCTGTCGCTCTACGGGGTGGACGATCCCGGCGAGCGCGAGGTCTTCCTCGAGATGGTCAAGCGGTCCAACGAGCCCGGCTGGTGGCACCGCTTCACCGACCTGATGCCCGACTGGTTCCAGGACTACGTCGGCCTCGAGGAGTCCGCGGCCCGTATCCAGACCTACGAGGCGCAGTTCGTGCCCGGGCTGTTGCAGACCGAGGACTACGCGCGGGCCATCGCCACCCGCGGTCGGCCCGAGGCGGCCAGCGACGTCGTCGAGCGGCGGGTGCGGCTGCGGATGAAGCGCCAGGAGTTGCTGACCAGACCCAACGCGCCGCGGCTGTGGGCCGTGCTCGACGAGTCGGTGCTGCACCGGCCGATCGGCGGCAAGGAGGTGATGCGGGCGCAGCTGAAGCGGCTGATCGAGTTCACCAAGCGGCCCAACATCACCATTCAGGTGGTTCCGTTCGATCTGAGCGGGTACGCGGCCGAGGGATCCTTCACAATGTTGCGCTTCGCCGAGCCGGAGCTGCCCAACCTGGTCTACATCGAGCACCTGACCGGGGCGCTGTACCTGGACAAGCGGCAGGAGATCGAGCAGTACAGCCGGGTCGTCGACCGGCTGATGGTGGACGCCGAGACCCCGGAGCGCAGCCGCCGCTCGCTGGGCGAAGTCATGGACGCCCTTTAGCTTTCGCGCGGAAGATCACCCCACCGGCCCAACTTCCGCGTCGCGCAGATGCACGTGCATGTGAGCGTGCTAGTGTGACCCAGCGCTCAGATGCACGTGCAGCTGCAAGCCCGAATGCAAGCCTGGAGGGTGGGGAGCATGGCCGACGTACGCGGTGTGTGCCCCCTGGGGGCACCTGTCCGATGCACGAGCGCGCTCAGCTCCCGCTACCAGGGCCGTGCTAGCGGCTGCCCCGGAGGACGGCGATGACCGCACCCAGCACCACCGATCTGCGCCTGGCCGAGCTGGTCAGCCGCGGCTTCCGGTTCATGCATCCCCGCAACCCCGACGGCCACGTCGTCGCCGTGATCGGCGTGCGGGCCCACCACAACGTGATCGACGTGGTGTGGCTGCGCGGCGAGGACGACGTCATCGCCACCCGGATGCCGGGCGACGAGACCAACTTCCTCACGCCGGCCCGCATCGTCTGGCGTTCGTCCGGCACCGCCGGCGAGGTGCTGGACGAGTTGCTCGGCCTGCCCGACGACCGCACCCCCGGCTCGGTGCTGCTGCGCCACGCCGTCGCCAGCTGAGGCGCTTTATCCTCACCGAATGACCGCGGTGCGCCGGATCAAGATCATCGCTACCGGCCTCGCGCTCGTGTTGCTGGCCGTCGAACTCTGGTACGGCGCGCCTTCCCTGGCCGCCGCGCTCGGCCACCTTCGGACGCCGAACTGGCCGTTGCTCGGCCTCGCCGTGCTCGCCGATCTGGGCTCGATGGGCCTGTTCGCCCGCATGCAGCGCCGCCTGCTGCGCGCCGCCGGCACGCTCGTGCCGATCCAGCGCGCCGTCGCCCTCGCCTACGCCGCCCATTCCCTGAGCGTCACTCTTCCGGGTGGTCCGGTCTTCTCGACCGCGTTCAACTTCTCCCAGATGCGGCGGTTCGGGGCGACACCGGCCGTCGCGTCCTGGGCCGTCGCCGTCAGTGGTGTGTTGTCCACCGGCACGCTCGTCCTCATCGGCGCGGTCGGCGGTGTGCTGGCCCGCGGCGCTCACGGCTGGCCGGCGCTGGCCGGTGACGTGATCGTGGCCATCGGCCTCGCCGTCTGCCTGCGTACCGTCGTACAGCACCCGAACTGGCTGCTCTGGTTGTGCGGCAAGGTGTTGACCGGCTTCGCCCGGGTGAGCGGCCGTTCCGTGGAGCGGGGCAACCGGCTGGTCAGCGGCGCCGTCGAGCAGCTCTCCGTGATCCGGATGTCCACCCGGGACCTGCGGGTGGCGATGGCCTTCGCCGCCGCCAACTGGCTGCTCGACGCCGTCTGCTTCGGCCTCTGCTGCCTCGCCGCCGGCGTTCCCGGCCTGTCCGTCGCCCAGATCTTCATCGCCTACACCGCCGGCATGGCCGCCGCCAGCGTCCCCCTCGTGCCCGGCGGCCTCGGCGTCGTCGACGGCGCCCTCGTTCTCGGGCTCACCGCCGGCGGCATCGCCATCGAAGACGCCATCGCCGGCGTGATCCTGTACCGCCTGATCAGCCTTGTGCTGGTGATCGGCGTCGGCTGGGTGCTGTGGGCCGTCCTGCGCCGCCGGCACGAAGCGTTGATCACCGACTGACGGTCAGCTCCCGCAGCCGGCGGGCCAGGAATGCCTGCTCGGCGGCGTTTTCCGTCAGGTCGATGGCGCGCCGGCAGGCATCGGCGGCGTCGTCCGGCCGGCCGAGTCGGCGGAGGAGATCGGCTCGGGCCGCGTGGAAGACGTGATAGCCGGGCAGGTCCAGGTCGTCGATGATGGCCAGCGCCGTTGCCGGCCCGGACACCTCGGCGACGGCCACGGCCCGGTGCAGTGCGACGACGGGCGTGGGCGTGAAGTGCATGAGCTGGTCGTAGAGCTGCACGATCTGGGCCCAGTCGGTCGGCGGATCGCTGTGCACGGCGTTGATCGCGGCCTGGATCTGGTACGGCCCGGGGCGCCGCCAGCCGAGGCAGCGGCGCACGATGGCCTGGCCCTCGGCGACGAGGGCGGCGTCCCAGCGGGTCCGGTCCTGGTCCTTGAGCAGCACGAGGTCGCCGGCCGGGGTGGTACGGGCGTCGCGGCGGGAGTGCACGAGCAGCATCAGCGCGAGCAGACCCCACACCTCGGGCTCGTCGGGCATCAGGTCGACCAGCACGCGGGCCAGCCGGATGGCCTCCGTGCACAGGTCGTCGCGCACCAGCTCGGCGCCGGAGCTCGCGGTGTGCCCCTCGGTGAAGATCAGGTACAGCACCGCGAGCACCGCCCGCAGCCGGTCCGGCAGGTCCGCGTCGCGCGGCACCCGATACGGAATGCCCGCGTCGCGGATCTTGGCCTTCGCCCGCACGATCCGTTGCGCCATGGTCTTTTCCGGCACCAGGAAGGCTTTCGCGATCTCCGGCGTCTGGAGGCCGCCGAGCAGCCTGAGCGTCAGCGCCACCCGGGCCGCCGGGGCCAGCGCCGGGTGGCAGCACGTGAAGATCAGCCGCAGCCGCTCGTCCCGCACGGGTCCCTCCTCCTGGGGCTCCTCCGCCGCGTGCAGCAGCGCCGCCTGGGCGTGCTTGTCCTGCCTGGACGCCTCCCGGCGGAGGCGGTCGATCGCCGCGTTGCGGGCCGTCGTGATGATCCAGCCCGCCGGGCTCGGCGGCTCGCCCTGCTCCGGCCACTTCCGCGCCGCCGTCGCGAAGGCCTCCTGCACCGCCTCCTCCGCGATGTCGATGTCGCCGAACACCCTGATCAGCACCGACACCGCTCGCCCGTACTCCGCCGCGAAGACCGCCTCGACCGTCATCGGAACGGCCGCACCTCGATCGGCAACGTCGTCGCCGCCGCCAGCTTGCGGCCCCACTCCAGCGCCTCGTCCAGGTCCGCCGCCCGCACGATCGTCAAGCCGCCCAGGTGCTCCTTGCCCTCCACGTACGGGCCGTCCGTCATGCCCACCTCGTCGTCCCGCACCCGGATCACCGTGCCCGTCTCCGGCGGGAACAGCCCCCCGTCGAACACCCACGCCCCCTTCGCCCGCATCTCCTCGTTCAGCGCCGTCAGCGCCGCCATGATCGGCCCCAACACCTCCGGCTCCGGGATCGGGCCATCCGGCTGATACACGCTGAGCAGGTAGTTCTTCATGGTGAGCGCCTCCTTGAGGTGGATTCTCACCCCCTATACGAACGGCCCGCATCCCGATCGACACCCGGCGCTCAGAAGCGGTCCTGGTACGCGCCGGTGAGGTGCCCGGCCGGCAGCTTCCGTCCGCACAACACGAGGAGCAGATCCTGGGCGCTACCGTGCAGCGGCTCCCCGTCGCCGTACGTCCAGTCCAGGTCGTCGGCCACCAGCCGCACCCCATCGAGGTCCACGCCGAAGAATCCGACCGACCGCGCGTTGATGCCGTCCAGCACGACCCGCATTCGCTCCGTCGGCACGGGCTTGTCGACCCCCAGCGCCACCGTGATGTCCAGGCCGTGGATCACCTCGTGCGACAGTGCGCCGACGAATCCCCCGCCCGGCGGCTTCCACGCGTGCTCCGCGTTGTCCCTCATGCTCGCCACGAGTTCGCCGCTCGACATCGCCCCCGCATCGCGCCGCGCCGTCGTGTCCGCCATCCGGTTCACGTCCCCTCGCGCCTTCAGCATCGCCAGCACGAAACCCGGCAGCGACGTCCTGAACGGCATCGTCATGTGCGCCACCACCTCGCGCACCCGCCACCCCTCGCACAGCGTCGCCGCATCCCAATCCCGCTCCGGCAGTCCCGCCAGCAGCTCCGCCAGCTCACGCCGCTGCGCCGCGATCATCGCCCTGATGTCCATCCGGCTGCTCCATCCCTCGGTTTCACCGGACGTCGAACGGCACCGGGCTACTCGGACAGAGCCTGGCCTGATAGAGAAGAACTGTGCCTGTTCCGGACGTCATCGAGACCGATCGCCTCATCCTCCGACCGGCCCGCGTGGACGAAGCCCCGGTCTTCCACCAGTTGTGGACGGAACGGGATCCCCGGGTGCCGGCGCATCGCCAGATCAATGCCGAGGGGCGGCCGACCCTGGCGGACATCGAGGGGCACCTGCGCGCGGAGCGCGAGAATGACGGGTTGAGGGCGGTGGAGCGCAAGGGCATGGCCGACGTCATCGGGTATTGCGGTGTGACCGACACGTCGGCCGACGAGCCGGAGTTGGCCTTCGAGTTGCTGCGGGCGGTGCACGGTTGTGGTTACGCGACCGAGGCCGGCCAGGCCGTCGTGGAGTGGGCGCGCGAGGCGGGCTACGCCAGATTGCGGGCCGGGGTGTGGGACTGGAATGTCGCGTCGCGGCGAGTTCTGGCCAAGCTCGGATTCCGTGAGACAGCCCGGGTTGAGCCGACTTCCGTGCATGGTCACACCCTGCTGACCGTACGAGAGCTCTAGCGCTGCGTACGGAATTCGGCGATGCCGCGAAAGGTGGCGCGGAGCCCGGCAGCCGACGTACCGAAGAGTTGCTCGTCGAGCGCCTGCGCCAGCTGGATGGCATCGCGGGCCAGGGCACGGCCCTGTGGGGTCAGGCTCACACGGAGCGAGCGAGCGTTGGACTCGTTGGCCTGTCGGGTGATCAGGCCCTGGTCCTGAAGAACGCGGATGACGCGAGAGGTCATCTGGCGGTCGGTGCCAGCACCGTCGGCGACCTGCTGCTGGGTGGGCGGACCGTCGACGTGCTCCAGCCAACCGGCGGTGGCCAGCACCATGAACTGGGTGGGCGTCAGGCCCAGCGGGCGAAGCCGGGCGTCCATCTCGGCTCGCCAGGTCAGCGCGGCGTGGTGCAGCCAGAACCCGGCCGACAGCATCGGCCCCGACTCCTCATGCGGCATGGCGTCGGGCCGCCTCTCGCTCCAGCGCGGTGAACGTCTTCAGCATGTCGGCCCGCATGCGTCGCCCGAAGTAGAAGCGGAACAGCGGTGTCAGCGGACCATAGACCCGCACTGTCTTGACGCAGTGCAGTTTCCCGTCGGCGCGGGGTTCGAAGGTGTTCAGTCCGGCGATCTTCCCGCCGGGCAGGCCGCACTCCGACGCCCAACGCCGGAGCGGGACGACCTCGGTGATGGTCCAGTCCGTGGCGGGTCCACCGTGCGGCTTGGACCAGCCGGTGGTGCCAGGCGTGAAGGGCCCGTTCAGTCGGGCGGCCTGCTCGTGCGGATCCCAGGCCGGCCAACCGTCGACGTCGGCGATCACGGCCCAGACCGTCGCCGCGTCGGCGGTGATCTCCGCTTGCGCGCTGAACTCGTACATGTGCCCTCCCCTTGGTGTCGCGACACCAACCTACTTGGTGTCGCGACACCATGCAACGGTGACGGCGGCGAGCAACACCAGAGCGGGCAGGACCAGCAGGCTCAGTCGGAGTCCGACGGCCTGGGCGAGGGCCCCGCTGACCAGCGGACCGACGATCTGGCCAAGGCCGGCGACCGTGAGGATCTCGCCGAGGGCCTGGTCCGCGGTGCGATGGCTGGCGCTGACGTGCAGCGCCGAAGCGAGCGGGAACGTGCCGCCGATACCGATACCGGCCACGACGAGCCCGATGGTCGCGACAGTGGCGTTGGTGGCCGTGAGCAAGATGGGGGAGCCGACCAGCGCGGCGGCCAGGGACAGCTGGAGCACGACCGCCGTGGACAGCCGGCGCGCCAGCCGACTGGCCAGCAGCCGACCGACGAGATTGGCCGCGTACAGGGCGCTGACCAGGGCCACGGACGTGTCCTGGGCGATGCCGACGTCGTCGTGCAGGTAGCTGGCGGCCCAGAAGCTGAGCGTGAACTCCAGGCCCACCACGGCAAAAATGGTCAAGAGCGTGCGGCCCGGCCGGTGACGATCGGCGGCGCGCGGCGGCGGGCTCGCCGCTGGCAGCTTGATCGCCGCCATTGCCGCCGCGGCGGCTACGACCACAACGGCGACCAGTGCGAAGGAGAACCGCCAGCTCAGCCACGTGGCGGCGCAGGCACTGACGACTACGGGTGTCAGGATGCCGGCGAGGCTGACCGAGATCTCGCCCTCGGTCATGGCGATGACGCGATGCACGTGGTGCAGGTCCGACAGCAGCGCCCACATCCGGATCAACGCCGTGGTGGCGAACGCGCTCAGCAGCAGCGCCGCGACGAGCGTCGCCGCGAACACCTGGCCGTAGCCGAGCAGCAGCGCTGCGGCGGCCGCCCCGACGAGGCCGACGACGGTCGCGAGCCGTCTCGGCACCGTCCAACGGCTGGCCAGGACGCCCGCCGTGATCCCGCCGACGGCGAAGGCAACCTGGTGCAGCGCGCCCGCGACGTACGAGATGTGCTCGGTCTCGCGCAGGTACGGCAGTGCCGGGCCGAGCAGCGCGTTGACGGCGCCGAATGCGAACAATGCGGCGAAACAGACCCAGGTCGCGGTGTCGCGGCGATACGTCACCGGTCAGACCACCCGGACCCCGTCCTTCCACACTTCACCGATGTTCGCCGACAGGGCTGGGAAGTCATAGGGATCACCGTTCACCACCACCAGGTCCGCGCGCCAGCCCGGCTCCACGCGGCCCAGTTGGTCGTCCAGGCCCAGCAGCTTGGCCGCCGAGGAGGTCGTCGCCGTCAGCACGTCGGCCGGCGACATGCCGCAGGCCTGCATCAGGGCCAGCTCCTCCAGGTTCGTCCCGTGCGGTCCCACGCCGCTGTCCGTGCCCATCGCGATCCGGACGCCCGCCGCATGCGCCCGGCGGACCGAATCCTGGTGCGCCACCACGACTTCTTGCGCCTTCGCCACCACCGCCGCCGGCAGATCCACCCCGGCGTCCGCTGCCCTCAGCACGTTCACCGGGGCGACGAGAGTCGGCACCAGCCAGGTGCCGTTGCTGAGCATCAGCTCGATCGCCTCGTCGTCCAGATAGATACCGTGCTCGATCGACCGCACGCCGGCCCGCACCGCGTTCTTGATACCGGCCGAGCCCTGGGCGTGCGCCATCACCGGCCGGCCCTGCATCGTCGCCTCGGTGACCAGCACGTCCAGCTCCGCCGGCGTGAACTGCGAGTGCCTCGGGTCGTCCCTCGGCGACAGCACCCCGCCCGTCGTGCACACCTTCAGCACGTCCGCCCCCGCCCGCAGCAGCGTCCGGGCCACCTTCCGCATCTCGTCCGGGCCGTCCACCGTGCTCGCTGGCCGGCCCGGGTGCGGCACCATCAGCGGCACACACAGCCCCGACGGGTGCCAGGCGTCGCCGTGACCGCCGGTCGGGCTGATCAGTCCCACCGAGATCTGCATCCTCGGCCCCGGGATCAGCCCGTCCTCCACCGCCTGCTTGATCCCCAGATCCGCGCCCGCCGCGTCCCGCACCGTCGTGATCCCTTGCCCCAGCGTCGCCCGCAGATTCCTCGCCGCCTCGAAGAACTGGTACGAGAACGGCTTCTGCACCCGCGCCAGCAGCCCGATGTCCGAGACCGTCACGTGCACGTGGCAGTCGAACATCCCCGGCAGCAACACCTTTCCGGCGCAGTCGACGTGGTTGTCCCCGTCCAGCTCCGTGCCGACGTCGACGATCCGGCCGTCCTCCACCACCACATCGGCCCGTGCCGGCCCCGTACCCGTCCCGTCGAAGACCGAACCCCCGCTGAACAGCGTGCGCGCCATGCCGTCTCCCTCCCGATCACTTCCGGAGTACTCGCAGACGCGACCGTGGGCAACCGTGCAACTAACAATCAGTCTTGACTGTTTGTTAGTTGACGGGAAGACTCCGTCCCATGGCACCGGAGCTGACGCGGCAGCGGCAAGCCGACCGCAGCCGGGAGACCAGGCGGAAACTGATGGAGGCGACGGTCGACTGCCTGGTGGAGCACGGGTGGTCGGGCACGACGACGACGCTGGTGGCGGAGCGGGCGGGGGTGTCCAGGGGAGCGCAGCTGCATCACTTCCGCACGCGCAACGAGCTGGTGACGGCGGCG
>DATJJB010000104.1:0-2171 GCA_035492655.1 Kutzneria sp.
ACCGTGCCGACCCAGCGCTCCGGCGGGTGTTCGTCCAGGTCACCGGGCGTCTCGGCGACGATCGTCCACGGCCGCCGCAGCGCCCACCGGGCCGGGAAGAACAGGAACAGCAGCACCAGGGCGAGGATGAGCCAGCCCGGCACGACCACGCCGGTCGGCCGCCAGACCAGCAGCACGACGGTGAGGATGACCAGGATGGCGATCATGCCGATACCTGGCCCGTGGCCGCCGGCCACGTCGTGCTCGAAGTCGTCGGCGCCGTCCATGTTCGCCCACGACATGCGACCGCGCACGGTCCACATCCGGCCGTCGGCGCCACGCACCAACCGCGTCATCACCGCCTCCTCGCGATCGCGAACCGGTCACCGAAGCGTCTGTTCACGGTATCGCGACGGGACTGGACCCGGCGGGTGAACCTTTGCACCCGGCAATTGTGACGGTTCGCCACCGTCCCCGCTCAGTGGGGCGTGCGGGGCGCGGTCGGGCCGGTCGCCGTCTCGGCTGCCGTGCTGGTGGTGGTCGGTGTCGGCTCGGTCGTGGTGGTCGCGACCGTGCTCTGCGGCGGCTTCTTCGGCGCCGTCGTCTTCGTCGGCGTGCTCTTGGTCGGCTCTGTGGTGTCGGTCACGGTGCTGGTCGAACTCTGCAGCGCCTTGGTCGGCGCGTCGTTCGAGCTGCTGGGGTTCACCGGGTCGTCCAGCACCCGTCCGGTCGAGTCGACCGGCTGACCGCTGGTGCTGGTCGACGTCGAACTCGAGTCGGTGGGGGTGGTGGTCTGCGTCGGCGGCGCCGGCTGGTCGGCGACCTGCTGGACGGGCTTCTTGCCGAAGAACGCCGCCTTGGCGCCCTCGGCCGCCTTGAACGGGCCGGAGACCGGCTGTCCGCTGGCGAACGTGCTGGTCGGGGAGGCCCCCGAGGTGGCGCTGCCGGGCGTCGACTGGCCCGGCGACGGGGCGCAGTAGGTCGACACGATCTGGTGGTCGCTGGGGTTGGGCAGCGCCTCGTGCGTGTGCGCCAGCCACGGCCCGAGGGCAATGCCGAAGACGCCGACCGCCGCGACCGAGCTGGCGGTCAGCGCCAGCTTCACACGCGTCGCCAGCAGCGCGCCCTTGCCGGCCAGAGCCGCGGTGAAGCCGCCGCCACCGGCCGCCTGGGTGGCGATCGCCGCAGTCGCGCCGAGGCCCACCATGGGCACCAGCAGACCGGCGTGCGCCCGCAGCGTGGAGCACACCTCACGCAGCTCGCCCTGCAACGTCTTGCACTGGACGCAGCCGTGCAGGTGCGCCTTGATGCGGCGGCCTTCGAGCCCCTTCACGGTGCCCGCGGTGTAGCCGCCGAGCTTCTCCCGCACGGACTGGCAGGCCGTCGCGCCGAGATCCTGGGTCAGGTGGGCCTGGAGGTAGGCCGCACGCAGGCCGTCACGGGCGCGGCGGGCCAGCGCCGCGGTCGCGTTGGCGCTCAGGCCGAAGTGCGGCGCGACCACCGCCGGCCGCTCGCCCTCCACCTCGACCTGCCACAGCACCGTCCGCCAGCGCTCCGGCAGGCTGCTGAAGGCCTGGCTGATCAGCGTGCTCTCGGCCAGCCGCGACGAGTTGTCGGCGTACGGCTCGGCCCGGCGGTCCAGCTCCGCGTCCTCCACCGGCACGTCACGGCGGCGCGCGCTCCACTCCCACGACACACGGCGGGCCACCGTGAGCAGGTAGGTCCGCACGTGGTCGGTCGGGCCGTTGCCGCGGCGCACCGCCTGCAGGACCCGGAAGAACGCCTCAGCGGTCAGGTCGTCCGCCTCCGCGGCGTCCCGCACCTGCTGCATCGCGAACCGGCGCACCGCGTCCGCATGCCGGGAGAACAGCAGGCCGAAGGCGCTGTCATCACCGTTGCGAAGTCTGTCGAGCAGGGCTTGGTCGTCATCGGCGCCCGCCGACGCCGGGCGGCTGAACTCTGCCATCCCCCGCCCCTCTCCCCAGCCGACGCCACCGAGTGGGTGACGATAATCCCACGAACAGGTGTAACCAAACGTAACAGGATCAGGACAACCTGAGTCGTTCTTACAAGGTGGCCGACCGCCGCTGATACCGCCGATTGGCCTCAGCCAGCCGTAATAACGCCTGGTGTCGACCCGGTCACGGGTCGGCGTCAGCTGGTCACGGCCGGCTCCGCCGACCGGCTTCGAC
>DATJJB010000105.1:0-6394 GCA_035492655.1 Kutzneria sp.
CGCGCTGGCCATGCGGGAGCAGGGCCTCGAGCGCAACGACCTGTTGGACCGGCTGGCCGCCGACGAGCGCATCCCGCTGGACCGGGCCCAGCTCGACGAGCTGCTGGCCGACCGGCTGTCCTTCACCGGTGTGGCCGGGGCGCAGGTCGACGCGGTGGCGGCGGACATCGCCAAGACGCTGGAGCGGTTCCCGGACTCGGCCGGCTACGTGCCGGAGCCGATCCTGTGAACGTCCAGGTCTCGGCCCTGGTCAGCTATCCGATCAAGGGCTGCGCCGGCACCACGGCGCGCACCGCTGTCGTCACCCCGACCGGCCTGCGGCACGACCGGTCGTGGATGGTCGTGGACGCTGACGGCGTGTTCCGCAGCCAGCGCAACGAGCCGAAACTGGCTGTCGTACACCCGGCCGTGGTCGACGGGCAGCTGCGGGTCTCCGCGCCGGACGTCGAGGACCTGGTCCTCGACGTCGTGCCCGATGGGCAGCGCCGGCCGGTCCGCGTGCACAAGTGGGACGGCGTCGGCGTCGACCAGGGCGAGGTGGCCGCGGACTGGTTCAGCGAGGTGCTGGGCGAGAAGTCCCGGCTGGTCGGGCTGCCGCCGGAGCACGTCCGGCCGTCCAGGGGCGAGGCTGAGGGGCTGGTCGGCTTCGCCGACGCGCACGCGCTGCTGGTGACCTCGCTGGCCTCGCTGGACGGCCTCAACGAGCGGATACTGGCCCGCGGCGCCGAGCCGGTGCCGATGGCCCGGTTCCGGCCGAACATCGTGATCAGCGGCTGGCCCGAGCCACACACCGAGGACCAGGTGCGCCGGATGAGCATCGGTGACGCCGAATTCGGCTACGCCATGGTCTGCGTGCGCTGCGCCGTGCCCATGGTCGACCAGGACACCGGGCGCAAGGCCGGCCCGGAGCCGATCCGCTCGCTGGCCCAGTACCGGCGCGACCCCGACGGCGGGGTCACGTTCGGCATGAAGGCCGTCGTGCTGCGGCCCGGCACCCTGTCCGTCGGCGACGAGGTGCTGGTCGGCCAGTGGGCTAGCTACGCAGCCGAACCCGCCTGACCCGGTAGTCCGGCGCCAGCGTCAGCTCGCGGCCGCCGCGCAGCGTGATCCGCACCAGATCGTCGGGCTCCGGCCGGGTGCGCGCCACCTGCGCGGCCGGCCCGACGCCGCCGTACGGCCGGAACCAGTCGTCCGGCCGCAGCTCCGACGCCGGTGCGGAGTCCAGGTTGACGACCGGTGAACTCGGCTGCACGTAACGGATCCACACCACCCACAGGCCGAATCCGGTTACCGCGCCCGGAATCGGCAGCCACGGCACGCCGAACGGCAGGGTCAGCAGACCTGTCGCCAGCGCCGGCCACACACCCGAGCTCACCGGCACCCGCCCGAACTGCAGCCATCCCGTGGTCCGCACCATGCCGTTGGGACGCAACCCGCGCGGCGTCCGGCCATCGGGCAGTCGCGCGGTCATGCGGGGTGCATACGCCACCCTCCGGCCGTTGTTTCGTGAGTGCTCCCGGGTTCACTCGAACGGCCGGGTGACCGCGCACCTAGTCGCGCAACTCCACCGGCCGCACCCACCGGTCCGACGGCGTCGCCAGCTCCTGGCCGCCGTACAGCCAGACCCGCAACCGGCCGTCATGGTCCAGTTGGATCGCCTCGACCTCGCCGACCGGCCCGGCCGAGCCGTAGAGCCGGACCCACTCGCCGGGTTCCAGCTCGGTCACCGGCTTGAGGGCCAGGTTCACCGCCCGCGACGCCGGGCGCAGCCGTCGGATCCAGACCCGCCAGCCGGCGAATCCCAGTGCGGCGGTGAGAAAGGGCAGCCAGACCGACCCGAACGGGATGGTGAGGACAAAGCCGGCCAGCGTGGCCCACAGGCCGGAGCTGACCGGCCGCCGGCCGAGCTGGAGCCAACCGGTGGTGCGCACGATTCCGTTGGGGCGCAAGCCGTGCGGTGTGTCGACACGGTGCAGTGGCATGGTCATGCCGCCCGCCAGCGGAGCTTCGAGTCGAGCAGCGCTCGGCTGCACACCATGGGTTTCCCGGTGTCGGTCACGCCGGTCGCGCCTTCCGTCGAGCAGTACGCGCCGGCCGTCACGTATTCGGGCTCGCTCGGCGGCGGGGCCGGCGTCTCGGTCGTCGTGGTCGGCACGTGGGTGACCGGCGGCGGCTGGTGCGTGGTCGTCGGCGGCGCCTTCTTCGCCGTGGTGGTCGGCCGTTCCGTGGTGGTGGACTCGGCGGTCGTGGTGGTGGTCGGCGTCTCGCTGCTGGTCGCCGTGGTCGTCCCGGCGGCGGTGCTGGTGAACGAGACGACCGGGAGTGGGAAGCCGGGCTGCCGGGCCGGCGCGGTCGGGGCGACCAGTCCGGTGATGATCATGAGCGCCGTGACGCCGCCGCCCAACGACACGAGCAGCCGCGACCACACCGGCGTGCGCCACCACCAGCGAGCCAGCGCGGAGGGGACCGGAGCAGGGGAAACGGTCATATCCGGGACATAGGCATTCGCACCACCGCTGTTAGGCCGATCGGGTCGGGTTCACCCGAACGAGCGACGATGCCGGCAGGTTAGGCTGCCGCTCGTGCCCGCTCTCACTGACTACGCGCAGATCGCCGCCGGCAAGGTCCGCGAGCTCTACCGGGTGGACGACGAGCTGCTGCTGCTGGTCGCGTCCGACCGGATCTCGGCCTACGACTGGGTGCTGCCCACGGCCATCCCGGACAAGGGCGCGGTGCTGACCGCGATGAGCGTGTTCTGGTTCGAGGCGCTGGGCGACATCGTGCCCAACCACCTGGTCTCCGACGACGACGCGCGCATCCCGGCCGAGGTGCGGGGGCGGGCGCTGCTGGTGCGCAGCCTGGACATGATCCAGTACGAGTGCGTGGCCCGCGGCTACCTGACCGGCTCGGGCCTGGTGGACTACCAGAACACCGGCGCGGTGTGCGGCGTGCGGCTGCCGTCCGGCCTGGTCGAGGCGTCCAAGCTGGCGGAGCCGATCTTCACGCCGGCCACCAAGGCGCCGCTGGGCGAGCACGACGAGAACATCACCTTCGAGCAGATGGCCGCCGACGGCGCGGAGGAGGCCGCTGAGCTGCGGGAACTCACGCTGGCGGTGTACCGGCGCGGGGCGGAGATCGCGGAGAAGGCGGGCGTCATCCTCGCCGACACGAAGCTGGAGTTCGGCCGCGACGCGGCCGGCCGCATCGTGCTGGGCGACGAGGTGCTGACGCCGGACTCGTCCCGCTACTGGCCGGCCGAGAGCTACCAGGCCGGTCACGTGCAGCCCTCGTACGACAAGCAGTACGTACGCGACTGGCTGACCTCGTCGGCCTCGGGCTGGGACCGCAAGTCCGACACCCCGCCCCCGCCGCTGCCGGCCGAGGTGGTCGAGCAGACCAGGGCGAAGTACGTGGAGGCCTACGAAAGGGTCACCGGCAAACGGTTCTGACAGGGTTCGCCGACCCGACACCTCACCGTCAGGCCAGGGCAATGCCGGTGCTGCGCACTTAAGAGGTGAGCTCCCGGCTGGTTGTCTCGCTGTCCGGCATCAACACGAAGACGCTCGTGCAGGCCACCGGATTGGCCGCCGAGCTGGATTCGCGTGGGGTGCCGCTGTCGCTGCTGGTCGCCCCGCGGGTGGACCGGCAGTCGGCGGACTCGCCCGCACTGCGGTGGGTCCGCGGCCGAGCCGCCGGCGGCGACGCCGTCGTGCTGCACGGCCTCGACCACGACCTCGACCCGTGCCGGCGGACGCTGGTGATCCGCCGCCAGGCCGAGTTCGCCGCGCTGCCCGCGCACGAGGCGAACCTGCGCCTGGTCGCGGCCCGAGCCCTGCTGGAACGGCTCGACCTGCGTACCGACTACTTCGCGCCGCCGCGCTGGCTGGCCTCCAACGGCACGCTGATCGCGTTGCGCCGGCACGGTTTCCGGCTCTGCGCCGACGTGACGGCGGTGCGCGACCTGCACAACGGCGTGGTCATCCCGGGCCGGGTGCACGGCCTGGCCCGTACCGAACGGGGCGAGCAGTGGCTGTGCTGGGCGCTGGTGCTCGGCGTGGCGCGGGCCGCCCGTCGTGGCGGCCTGGTGCGCATCGCGGTGGACGCCAACGACCTGCACCGGCCCGGGCCGCGGCAGGCGGTGCTGGACGCGATCGACATCGCCCTGCACCACCACGCCGAGCCCATGACCTATGCGGGACTACACCTTCGTCGCCTCGCCGTGAGCTAGCCGCACGATCTCGGTGCCCTCGGGCTTGGTGTTGCCGAGCCAGTTCTCGGTCAGCATGTGCCCGAGGTCGTTGTGCAGGCCTTCGTGGATCGGCACGCCCACGCGGGGTCGGACCGCCTGCACGTAGTCGAGCACCTCGGCCAGCTTCAGCCACGGCGCCGACTCCGGCACGCCCAGCACGTCCACCTCGCCGTCCGGGCGGGCGAACGAGTCGCCAGGGTGCAGGAACGCGCCGCCGTCGACCAGATAGCCGACGTTGGTGATGCCCGGCAGCCCGTTGTAGATGTCCGCGTGGCGGCCGCCGATCACGTCGACCGTTGCGCCGGCGAAGCTCAGCTTGTCGCCGGCGGTGGCGACGGTGTGGTCGAGGCCCAGTTCCTGCACGATGGCCACGGAATCGGCGTCCACCACGAGCTTCGCCCCCGGGTTGGCGGCCAGCAGCGCCGGCAGCCGGTCCCGGTCGAGGTGGTCGAAGTGCTGATGGGTGATCAGCACCGCGTCCAGGCCCTCGGTCTGCTCGAAGCCGGTGGACAGCGTGCCCGGGTCGATCAGCAGCCGCGCCGAGCCGGTGTCCAGCAGCACGCACGCGTGTCCGAAGTGGACGATATGCATGGATGGCTCCTTCGTTGTATGTCTACAACCACCCTATGCCTTGAGCTTGTCCAGGACCTCGCGTTCCTGCGCGAGCGTGAGGCCGGCTTTGCGCTCCCGGTCGAGGCCCAGTTCTTGTTCGGTGGCCAGCGCCCCGCGCACCTGCTCCTCGAACGGCCGGAACGTGAGCCCGGCGGCCACCGGTCCCGCGGTGTCGCGGGAGGTGTAGGCGACGTCCTCGGCCGGTAGCCACAGCGGCAGCGACCGCGGCCCGGCCCAGGGGCGAATGTCGTTGTCCGCCAACTGTTTCGAGCTCGCGAGCACGACCTCGGTGCCGGCCGGCGCGACCAGTTCCCTGATCCAGTCGAGCACATCGTCCAGCGGCCGGGACGGTCCGATGGCGTCATGCGTGCCGACCAGTCGGTTCTCACTCGCCGTGACGATCCAGTCGGCCAGGTCGCGCACGTCGATGTGCTGGCTCAGCTCGCCTTCGTCGGCCGGCGCCAGCACCTGGCCGCCGCGGGCGAACCGTCCCGGCCAGTACCCGAAGCGGTCGCTGCCGTCGCCAGGGCCGGTGATCAAACCGGGCCGCACGATGAACGCCCGGTCCCCCAGGTGTTCGCGAACCTCCTGCTCGCTGGCCACCTTGATCCCGCCGTACCGGGAAAGATCGTCACGGCCGTCCTCGAACAGCGGCTCCAGCAGCCGGTCGGTGACCGCGGTCAGATCGGCGTACACGCTGATGGTGGACACGAACGTCCAGTGCGCCGCCGTCGGTCCCAACGCCCGCACAGCGTCCCGTACCCACGGATAGGAGATTTTCGCCACGTCCACCACGGCGTCGAACTGCTCCCCGGCCAGCGCCGCCAGGCCGTCCGGCGCGTCCCGCTCCACCGGCACCAGCGTCGCCCCCGCCGGCACACCGCCGCTCGTCCCCCGCGCCGCGCACACCACGTCGTGCCCACGCCGCACCGCTTCCGCCGCCACCGCGTGGCCGACGAACACCGTCCCGCCCAGAACCAGTAGTCGCATGGCTCACACCCTCGACCCGCGCCCCGGCCCCCGCCACCCCTCTCGCGCTGGGCGAACGCGCCGTTCACCGGCGGTTCGGCGGGTGTCCATCGACTTCACCCAGGTCAGGTAGGCTCTGCGGGTACCGCGACCCTTCCACACCGGGAGCATCCTCAGTGGCCCGAGTCGTCGTCGACGTCATGCCCAAGCCCGAAATCCTCGACCCGCAGGGTCAGGCGGTGGCCAACGCGCTGCCCCGCCTCGGTTTCGCCGGCATCGGCAGCGTCCGCCAAGGCAAGCGCTTCGAACTGGACGTCGACGACTCGGTCGACGACGCCACCCTCGCCAAGATCGCCGAGACCTTCCTCGCCAACCCGGTCGTCGAGGACTGGGTCGTGCGGCGGGTCGAGTCGTGACCGCGCGCATCGGGGTCATCACCTTCCCTGGCACCCTGGACGACCAGGACGCGGCCCGGGCGGTCGACCGGTCGGGCGCGCAGTCGGTGCCGCTGTGGCACGCGGACGCCGACCTCAAGGGCGTCGACGCGGTGGTCGTGCCGGGCGG
>DATJJB010000106.1:0-9618 GCA_035492655.1 Kutzneria sp.
CTCATCGCGTACGTGTCGATCGCGCACTTCGGCTTCATCGCCATCGGCATCTTCGCCTTCACCTCGCAGTCCGAGGTCGGCGCGGTGTCGTACATGGTCAACCACTCCATCGCCACCGGCATGCTGATCCTGGTGATCGGCATGGTGATCGCGCGGGGCGGCTCGACCAAGATCGCCGACTACGGCGGCATGTCGAAGCTGACCCCGGTGCTGGCCGGCCTGTTCCTGGTGGCCGGTCTGTCCACGCTGTCGCTGCCCGGCACCAACTCCTTCATCTCGGAGTTCCTGGTGCTGCTGGGCTCGTACCCGACGCAGCCGGTGTACTCGGTGCTGGCCACCATCGGCATGATCCTGGCCGCGCTGTACGTGCTGTGGCTGTACCAGCGGGTCATGCAGGGGCCGGTGCGGGGCAACGCCTTGGTCGGCGTGTCCGGCGGGCCGGGTGCGGCCACCGACCCGGAAAAGGCCGCGGTGACCGACCTGAACAAGCGCGAGCTGGCCGTGCTGGCCCCGCTGGTGCTGCTGATCGTGGTGCTCGGCGTCTATCCGAAGCCGGTGCTGGACATTGTCGGGCCGTCGGTGTCGGCGACCATGAGCGCGGTGGGCGTGACCGATCCGGTGCCCGCGCAGGAAGGCAAGTGACGTGCTCTCCACATTCCTGTCGCAGGCCCAGGGCCAGATCAACCCGCCGGACGTCTCGTACGCGGCGATCGCGCCCATCCTGATCATTCTCGGCGCGGCCTGCCTCGGCGTGCTCTTCGAGGCCTTCCTGGCCAAGGAGGCACGCTGGGCGGCCCAGGTCGGGCTCTGCGTGGTGGCCATCCTGGCCGCCGGCGTGGCGCTGATCCTGTTCATGAACAGCGACGCCGCCAAGGGCGGGGTCGCCGGGCACACCGGCGTGCTGACGCTGGCCAACGTCATCTCCATCGACCAGCCCGCCCTGTTCCTCTGGGGCACGCTGCTGGCGCTGGGGCTGTTGGCCCTGCTGCTGTTGGCCGACCGGACCGTCGACCCGGAGGGGGCGCTGCAGACCGAGGCGTTCCCGCTGTTCCTGTTCGCCCTCGGCGGCATGCTCGTGTTCAGCGCGTCCAACAACCTGCTGACCATGTTCATCGCGCTCGAGGTGCTCAGCCTGCCGCTGTACCTCATGTGCGGCCTGGCCCGTAAGCGTCGGCTCATCTCGCAGGAAGCCGCCGTCAAGTACTTCCTGCTCGGCGCGTTCGCGTCGGCGTTCTTCCTGTACGGCACCGCGTTGCTGTACGGCTACGCCGGTTCCGTGCGGCTGTCCGACATCGCCAACGCCGCCGTCGGCACCGACCGGTCCGACACGCTCCTGTTCGGCGGTCTCGGCCTGCTGGTGGTCGGCCTGCTGTTCAAGGCCGCCGTCGGTCCGTTCCACACCTGGACCCCCGACGTCTACCAGGGCGCGCCGACGCCGGTCACCGCCTACATGGCCGCCTGCACCAAGGTCGCCGCGTTCGGCGGGATCCTGCGGGTGCTCACCGTGGCGTTCCAGTCCACGCAGTGGGAGTGGCGTGGGGTGCTGTGGGCCATCTGCATCGTGTCCATGGCCATCGGCGCCATCTTCGGTCTGACCCAGACCGACGTGAAGCGCATGATCGCCTACTCCTCGGTGGCCCACGCCGGCTTCTTGCTGGTCGGCGCCATCGCCATCAACACCGACGGCCTGCAGTCCACCCTGTTCTACCTGGTGGCCTACGGCTTCACCACGATCGCGTCCTTCGGCGTGATCTCCCTGGTGCGCCGGGGCAACAGCGAGGCCTCCGACCTGTCCGAATGGGCCGGTCTGGCCAAGCGCTCGCCCCTGCTGGCCGCCGTCTTCACCTTCTTGCTGCTCGCCCTGGCCGGCATCCCCCTCACCAGCGGCTTCATCGGCAAGTTCGTGGTCTTCTCCGCCGCGCTCCGCGACGGCATGGCCCCCCTCGTCGTCATCGCCCTCGTCTTCAGCGCCGTCGCCGCCTTCTTCTACCTGCGCGTCGTCGTCCTGATGTACTTCAGCGAGCCCGCCGAGGACGGTCCCACCGTCACCGTGCCCGGCCCCTTCACCAGCGTCGCCATCGGCCTCGGCGTCTTCATCACCCTGCTGCTCGGCCTCGTCCCCGGCTTCCTCCTGGACTGGGCCCAAGGCGGCTTCCTCAGCTGACGGTCCGATACTCGTCGAAGGGGGACGGCCGTCAGGCCGTCCCCCTTCTCGTTCCGACGCTAAGGTCTGGCTCATGTACATCTCGCGGGTCCAAGTCGGCAACGTCCGAGGGTTCAATGGCCCTCGTGCGGTTGACCTGACGTTGACCAGGCCGGATGGCACGTACGCAGGCTGGACCGTCGTCGCCGGCCGGAACGGTTCCGGAAAGACAACTCTGCTCAGAGCCATGGCCGTGGCGCTGGGCGGAGAGGCCATGGCTTATTCGCTCGGCCTTGGGTTCGACAACTGGGTTTCCAGCGGTTCCGACTATGCGGCCGTCATGGCGACTGTGCAGTTCGATCCTGCCCTTGATTTGATGCGCTCACGACGGAAAGTTCAGCCTCGTCATGTTATGGCCGGTGTTGTCTGGAAAATCATGGGCGGCGGGGATAATTCTTTTGAACACGTAGCCATGTACGTAGATTCGGCTGAAAGTATTGCCTCGGTTGTCGATGTGGCGTACGGGGAGAGCGCCAAGGGTTGGCTTCTTCTGGGTTATGGGCCGTTTCGTCGGCTTACGGGTATCGACGGGCGGTCGCCGGGTGGGCGTGCGGAGCGACGTCTGGCCACACTGTTCGACGAGAACTCGTCCTTGGTCGAAGGCGTTGGCTGGCTGGTGCAGCAGCACCTGCGAGCTCTAGAGGGGCGCAAGGGCGCCGAGGATCTCAAGGATGCTGTGCTCAGGGTTCTTGCCGACGGCCTGCTGCCTGATGATTTTGCTGTCAGGGGTGTCGACTCGGATGGCTTGTGGGTTCTTCGTGGCGAGCGTAGTTTTCCGCTCCGTGAGATGAGTGACGGTTATCGAACGGTCACTGCACTCGTGGTCGATATGATCAGTCAGATCCACGAAGCGTACGGACGCCTGACACTCGACGGAACCGTCGTCATGAACCCCGGAGTCGTACTGATCGACGAGGTCGATGCGCACCTGCATGTTTCGTGGCAGAAGCGGATTGGCGGCTGGCTGACCGAGCACTTTCCGAACATCCAGTTCATTGTCACCACGCACAGCCCGTACGTCTGCCAGGCGGCGGACCCGGGCGGGTTGATCAGGCTGCCTGGTCCCGATGAGGAGACGCCGCCGCAGATCGTGGACGACGATCTCTACGGTCGGATCGTCTACGGCAGCGGTGATGACGTGGTGTTGTCGGAGTTGTTCGGCCTGGAGACCGGTTACTCGGATCGTGCTCGTGAACTGCGGCGGGAACTTTCGCTGTTGGAGGCCAAGGTGGTCAACGGTCACGCGACTGACGGCGAAGTTGAGCGGTACCGGGAGCTCGGCAGGACACTCATGAGCTCGCCCGCCGCGCGAGCCGACGAGTTGGCAGCCCGGATGGAAGCAGCGCGGTCGACCGACCAGTGATCAAGATCGAACGCCTCCCACTGCCGGACAAGGCGGTGAGCAGGCTGGCAGATGAGACGGACAAGGTGGCGTTGGTCGACGACCACGACGCCAGGCTGACCATCGCGCGGGTGCGATGGAGAAGCATGTCGCTGCGGGCTCCGCTGCGCGAGACGCTCGGCCGTATGGCTCCCGGACTGGAACGCTGCATGTACTGCGGGGACAACCAGGGCACGGACATCGATCACCACGAGCCGATGAGCCGGAACCCGCTCCGCACGTTCGACTGGCTGAACCACCTGCTGGCCTGCTCGCTGTGCAACAGCCACTGCAAGGGTGACCGCTACCCGGTGGACGCTGAGGGTGCTGCGTTGCTCATCGATCCGACCGTTGATGACCCGTTCGAGCACATGACGCTTGCCCTGCGGACCGGGGAGTACGTGGAGATCACCGAGAAGGGTGACCACACGATTCGGACCTGTCGGCTGAATCGGGAGATTCTGACTAAGGGGCGGGTGAACGCACGTGCCGTCTTCACCATCTGGCTGCGCAACTTGGCGGCGGCCGGCGACCGGGGCGATGACGTGGCGACGGCGGAAGTTGTCCAGCTGATCCACGAACAGCCGTTTGCCGACGTCTGCCAGTCGATGCTGCGTCAGGCGCTGAGTCCAACGGCCGAGATCGTCTTCGGGGATGACCCGTCGACCTTGGCGCTGCTGCGCAGCGAGCCGGTCCGGGCCAGACTGCTCAGGTGAGACGCGTATGAAGTGACGACGGTCCGTGATCAGGCGGCTGCGCATCGACAGATGGGGGCTATCCTGGAGTTCTCCGCACCACTACCCAGGCACGACCGATCTCACGGCGATTACGCTGCTGGGGACGTGACACTACTGCTGGGGAAACAGCCAGCAGCCGGGCCGCTGTAGGGGACACATCCACGTGACGGGCAACCAGCACACGCATACCGCCTCGGAGCGGGGCATTCGGTTCGACTTCGCCGATCCGGCGCTGGCCGACGGGGTGCGGATCGGCCTGACCAGAGTCGAGAACCTGCTGCGGTCGGTGGTGCAGAGCGACCTGGAGTTCGTCACGGAGACGGCGCTGCACCTGGTGGACGCGGGGGGCAAGCGTTTTCGTCCGCTGTTCACGCTGCTGGCCGCCCAGTTCGGGGACGCGGACCGGGAGGACGTGACCAAGGCGGCGGCGGTGGTGGAGCTGATCCACCTGGCCACGCTGTACCACGACGACGTGATGGACGAGGCGACGATGCGCCGCGGCGCGGTCAGCGCCAACGCCCGCTGGGACAACACGATCGCCATCCTGACCGGCGACTTCCTGTTCGCGCACGCCTCGAAGCTGGTGGCCGACCTCGGCACGGAGGCGGGCCACATCATGGCCAGCACGTTCAGCCAGCTGGTCACCGGCCAGATGCGGGAGACGATCGGCCCGGCGCAGGGCCAGGACCCGGTGACGCACTACCTGAAGGTGATCGACGAGAAGACGGGCTCGCTGATCGCCACGGCGGGCCGGTTCGGCGGCATGTTCGCCGGCGTGGCCCCGGAACAGGTGCGGGCGCTGAGCAGCTACGGCGACGCGATTGGCAAGGCCTTTCAGATTTCCGACGACATCATCGACATCGCCTCGCCGGCCACGGAATCGGGCAAGACGCCCGGAACGGACCTGCGTGAGGGGGTTCGCACGCTGCCGATGCTGTACGCGCTGACCGACCCGGACCCGCAGGGCGACCGGCTGCGCGAGCTGCTGGCCGGCCCGATCACCGACGACAACCTGGTGGACGAGGCCCTGAAACTGCTGCGTGAGTCGGCCGGCCTCGAGCAGGCCCGGCAGACGCTGGCCGGCTACGCCGATCAGGCCAGGACGGCGCTGCTCGTGCTGCCCGCGGGCCCGGCGCGGGACGCCCTCGACGCGCTCACCGACTACATGGTGGCCCGCACTTACTGAATTGGTCACCCGTTAGTGTCATGCTGCCCTGAACGAGCAAGGCCCCCGAACGGGCCGGCGGCCGTTAGCCTGCCGCAAGGGCCAGCAGGCACTAGGAGGGTGTAGTCCGGTGATGTGGGTGTTCGGGCAGGTGTGGTTGCTCTGCCTGCTGGCGTTCGTGATCGGCGCAGGATTGGACCACTTCCTGTTCACACGACCGCTACGCAAGCAGGTCCGGCAGCTGGAGATCCAGCTGGCCAAGGCGAAGCGGGCCGATGCCATGCCGCCGCCCGTGCCGCCGGAGACCGATGTCGAGCGGACCGGCATCGTCGACGACCACCCGTCGGACCTGGGCTGGGACCCGGACCGGCGGCCCTCCTGGGAACGCGAGCAGCCGGTGGAGGCGCCGCGCACGCTGGTCGCACCGACGCCGGAGCCGGACCATGGTTACGGCCAGCCCGAGCCGGACCGTGGCTACGGCCAACCTGAGCCGGACCGTGGCTACGGCCAGCCCGAGCCGGACCGGGGCTACGGCCAACCTGAGCCGGACCGGGGCTACGGGCAGCCCGAGCAGGACCTCGGCTACGCCCAGGCCTACGAGCCGGAACCGGCCGAGCCGCCCACGACCATCGAGCCGGTCGGGACCTTCGACCGCTCCGCACCGTCCTACGACGCCGCCCCGGCCTTCGGGCAGCCGGCCGAGCGCGCCGACGTCCAGGACGAGCCGGAGCCGACCCCCGAGCCCGAGCCGGCGGTCGCCCAGCACGAGCCGGCACCGGAGCCCGAGCCGGCCGCCCCCGAGCAGCCGCAGCCGCCGGCCGACGAGCAGCCGACCCAGATCCACGCCCCGATCCCGGCCGCGCCGCCGATCCCCAACCCCAGCCCGGCCGAGATGACGGCCGCGATCAACCGGCTGGTCGGGGAGGCCAACGCGGCCGAGACCACCAGCATCCTGCCGCCGGCCCGTGACGACCACGAGGACATGGAGCTGGCCGACGTCGGCCCGGCCACGCCGGCCGGCGGCCAGCTTGCGCACGTCCCGGCCGACGATTTCGAGGACGAGCCCCTGGTCGACGACGTCGTCGAGGAGGAGCTGACCGAGTCGGAGCGGGAGGCGGCGGCCGAGACGACCGGCCCGGTCAAGGTGTCGGTGATCGCCGCGGCGCAGAAGGCCGTGCAGGAGCGGCATCTGGCCGGCGAGCTGGCCGAGGACGACGGCCAGGACGAGGACCAGACGCCGCGGCACAGCCTGCCCGACCAGTCGGCGCCGGCCCACGCCTTCGACCCGGAGCACGCCTACCAGGCGGAGCCGTTCCAGCCGGTCGAGGCGTACGAGGCGGAGCACGTCGACGCCTTCCAGCCGGTCCACGCGTACGAGCCGCAGCCGGACGCCAAGCTGGCCGACGCCTTCCACCCGGTGCACGCCTACGCCCAGCAGGAGCCGGAAGCGGAGCCGGCGGCCGAGGACGAGGTGCAGCTGGAGGCGCTGGCCGAGCCGATCCGGCTGGACCCGAACCAGTTCGGCAAGCCGATCCCGCCGGGAGCCCTCACCCCGCCCGGCAGCGTGACGCCGCCGGAGCCGGTCGAGTCGGAGTCGCCGCTGCCGACCCGCCCGCCGCGGCCGGAGCCGGCCCCGATCGCGGCGGTGTCCCGGCCGCGCTCGCTGTTCGAGCCGGTGCTCGACCCGGACGGCGAGGACCCGTACGACGACCTGGACGGCTTCGCGCCGATCCAGGAGCCGACGAGCCGGTCGTTCTCCTCGACCGACTCGGTGCCGTTCACCCCGATCCTGGCCCCGGAGCTGCTGGCCAACGAGCAGCCGAAGCCGCCGGTGATCACGTCCACCCCGGCCGGCCTGCCCAAGCGCACGGTGAGCGGCTCGTGGCCGCGCGGCGGCAACGGCAGTGCCGCCGGCCCGCAGCCGTTCGACCCGGCCCCGTTCCGGCCGCGGGCGCTGAGCTCGATGCCGCGCAACACCGACGCGGCCCCGATCCGCCGGCCGTCCAGCGGCGGCCCGCGGACCCCGTTCGGCCCCGGCTCGGCGCTGCCCAAGCCGGACGGCTCGGCCCCGTCGGACGACTACAGCGTGAAGGCGGTGCTGGGCTCGCGGACGTATCACGCGGCCGGCAGCGGCGACTTCGACGCCGTGAAGGCCGAGGTCTGGTTCCACGGCGTCGACGAGGCGGAGCGCGCCGGCTTCACCCCCGGCGCGTAGTCAGGCACGAAAAAGGCCCCCGCCGCGGCGGGGGCCTTTTTTCGACGGCTGACGTCAGTCGGCCAGCACGCTCCAGGTGTCCTTGCCGCGCAGCAGACCGCCCAGGTCCGCCGGCTTCGCGGCCTTGGCCTGCTCGACCTGGTGCCGGGCCAGGTCGTCGTAGGTGTCCCGCCGCACGTTGCGGAACACACCGGTGACGGTGTGGTCCAGGTTGTGGTTCCCGAGCCGGGACAGCGCGAACGCGTAGGACGGGTCCTCGAGGGTGGCGTCGTGCACGACGAGGTTGTCCTCGCCGACCTCGGCCACCTCGACGATCTTGAGCGAGCCGGTCTTCGGGTCGCGGGCCACGCCGTGCTGGCCGTCGGTCCCGAACCGGATCGGCTCGCCGTGCCGCAGCGGCACCAGCCGCTCCTCGCGCTCGCCCGCCTCCTTGAGCACGTCGAACGCGCCGTCGTTGAAGATCGGGCAGTTCTGGTAGATCTCCACCAGCGCCGAGCCGCGGTGCTCGGCCGCGGCCCGCAGCACCTCGGTGAGGCCCTTGCGGTCGGAGTCCAGCGCCCGTCCGACGAAGGAGGCCTCGGCGCCCAGCGCCAGCGACACCGGGTTGAAGGGGTGGTCCAGCGAGCCCATCGGCGTGGACTTGGTGACCTTGCCCTCTTCGGACGTCGGCGAGTACTGGCCCTTGGTCAGGCCGTAGATCCGGTTGTTGAACAGCAGGATCTTGAGGTTGACGTTGCGGCGCAGCGCGTGGATCAGGTGGTTGCCGCCGATGGACAGCGCGTCGCCGTCACCGGTGACCACCCAGACCGACAGGTCCTCCCGCGCGGTGGCCAGGCCGGTGGCGATGGCCGGGGCGCGCCCGTGGATGGAGTGCATGCCGTAGGTGTTCATGTAGTACGGGAAGCGGCTGGAGCAGCCGATGCCCGACACGAACACGATGTTCTCGCGCTTGAGGCCGAGGTCCGGCAGGAAGGACTGCACGGCGGCCAGCACGGCGTAGTCGCCGCAGCCGGGGCACCAGCGCACTTCCTGGTCGGTCTTGTACTCCTTGGCCGTCTGCTTGCCGTCGAAGGTGGGCACACCCGCGAGTCCACCCAGCTGTGGCAGCCCGAGGTCGATGGCGGTCATGCGTCCAGTCCCTTCACGAAGTCGATCAGCACGTCCTGGAGTTCCTCGGCCTTGAACGGCAGGCCCGCGACCTTGGTGTAGGACACCGCGTCGACCAGGAACTTGGCCCGGATCAGCATGGCCAGCTGGCCGAGGTTCATCTCCGGGATGACGACCTTGTCGTAGCGGGCCAGCACCTCGCCCAGGTTCTTCGGGAACGGGTTGAGGTTGCGCAGGTGCACGTGGGCGATGTCCATGCCCAACCGGCGCACCCGGCGGCAGGCCGCGCCGATCGGGCCGTACGAGGAGCCCCAGCCCAGCACCAGCACGCGGGCCGCGCCGGACGGGTCGTCGATCTCCGCGTCGGGCACCGCGACGCCGTCGATCTTGGCCTGGCGCACCCGGACCATCTTGTCGTGGTTGTCCGGGTCGTAGGAGATGTTGCCGGTCTTGTCGGCCTTCTCCAGACCGCCGATCCGGTGCTCCAGCCCCGGCGTGCCCGGCACGGCCCACGGCCGGGCCAGCGTCTCCGGGTCGCGCAGGTACGGCCAGAACTCGCCGGAGCCGTCGGTGGCGTTGGGCTCGGTGGCGAACTCGACGCTCAGGTCGGGCAGGTCCTCGACGTTCGGGATCAGCCACGGCTCGGAGCCGTTGGCGATGTAGCCGTCGGACAGCAGCAGCACCGGCGTGCGGTAGGTCAGCGCGATGCGGGTCGCCTCGAGGGCGGCGTCGAAGCAGTCGGCCGGCGAGCGCGGCGCGATGATCGGCACCGGGGCCTCGCCGTTGCGGCCGAACATGGCCTGCAGCAGG